>JAWXBJ010000049.1:0-14672 GCA_034439955.1 Alphaproteobacteria bacterium | reverse complement strand
GCCGCGCGCGGCCCAGTGCCGGCGTGCGGCGAGAGACGGTGATCCACAGGCGGACGCCCTGGCCCGAGAGTTCGCCCAGAGCCGCCTCGATCTCGCCGATTCTGGCGCCGGTCATTCTGTGGGTCTTCGAATCGCCGCCGATCGACACCAGCAGCTTGAGGCCCGGATGGGCGGCGAGATCGCCAAAGCGGAGGCGCGCGTCCTCGACCTCTTCCTCGGAAAAGAAGGTCGGCGGCCCGAGTATGGAAAGGACGTTGGCGCCGCGCACTTCGTCATGTTCCGGCGCGATGACCAGATCGAAAGGCTCCATGCCGACCTTGGGATATTGCGTCTGGACGACGAACGTCGTGCCGCCGGACCATTTCTTCACAAGCCGGGAATAGGGAATCGAACGGCGTCCGGATGCGATCCAGACGTCCGGCCAGGGCGGCTTGAAGAGGTTGCGCTGTGAAGGCGGCAGGGCGGCCAGCGGGGCCGGCCATCGGTCCGGCGGCAGCAGGAGCTGGAGACCCCCTGGCTGGAGGCGGACCGGCCCGGCCCGGCAGTCGTCCGACCGCATGTGGGGCATTGCGCTCCAGCGGCTGGCGGCGCAAAGCGCGCGGGCGAGCGACAGCGACTGGCGTTCGATCCCGGCTCGGCCGTCGGAAACAGCCCAGACGGACGGACCGGCGATACCGCCCGTCATCCCGGTCTCACTTCCACTCGATGGTCACGATCTCGAAGGATTTCGCGCCGCCTGGCGCGGACACCTCGGCGGTCTCGCCCTCTTCCTTCCCGATCATGGCGCGCGCGATCGGGGAGGTGATGGAAATCTTGCCGGCAGCCACGCTGGCCTCATCCTCGCCGACGATCTTGTAGACGAAGGTTTCCTCGGTGTCCTCGTCGGTGACGGTGACGGTCGCGCCGAATTTGACCGTACCGCCCTTCAGCTTCGTCGTGTCGATGACATCGGCGCGGGCCAGCTTGTCTTCGATCTCCAGCACGCGGCCTTCGATGAAGCTCTGTTTGTCCTTGGCGGCATGATACTCCGCGTTCTCGGACAAATCCCCATGCGAGCGCGCTTCGGAAATCGCCGCGATGATCGCCGGACGCTCCTCTGATTTCAGGACCTTCAGTTCGGATTCGAGCGCCCGGAACCCGTCGGCCGTCATGGGTATACGTTGCATAAAGTCTTGTCCGCACTCGAAAATGAACCGGAATCAGGCGTGGCGACGATCAGGGGAAGGTGATCCTCGAACGTTCAAGAGTATGTCTGAAGCGCCCCGGCTTCAAGCGCTTGCGTCTTGAGCACCCGGATAGCCTGCACCGCCGCCCGCATGCCCGACATCGTCGTGTAGCAGGGAACGCCATGAGCCAGCGAAGACTGCCGTATCGAGGAAGAATCCAGCATCGACTGGGCGCCTTCCGTCGTGTTGAAAACCAGCTGGACGCCTCCATTGGTCAGGGCGTCGACCACGTGCGGCCGTCCCTCGAGCACCTTGTTGACGGTGGCGATCGGTAGCCCACGCGCGGAAAGCCAGTCGGCCGTCCCGCGCGTCGCGACCAGAGCGAATCCCAGTTCCAGCAAATCCCGGGCGGGCTGCTCGATCGCGGGTTTGTCGGAGTTGCGCACGGAAATGAAGCAGGTTCCATGCGTCGGCAGCGACGTGCCGGCGGCGATCTGGCTCTTCAGGAAAGCTGCGCCAAAGCTGACGTCGAGGCCCATGACCTCTCCGGTTGAGCGCATCTCGGGTCCCAGCACAGGATCGACGCCCTGAAAACGCGCGAAGGGAAAGACTGCTTCCTTGACGGCGATGCGCGGGCCCCGGATCGGACCCGGGCCAAGTCCGAACGATTCCAGCGAGGCGCCCGCCATGATCTTCGCGGCGATGCGCGCGAAGGGCGGCCCGACCGCCTTGGCGACGAACGGCACCGTCCGCGAGGCGCGGGGATTGGCCTCGAGAACGTAGATGTCGCGGCCCT
The DNA here is from genome assembly GCA_034439955.1 of Alphaproteobacteria bacterium. Classification (GTDB taxonomy): domain Bacteria; phylum Pseudomonadota; class Alphaproteobacteria; order Caulobacterales; family Hyphomonadaceae; genus UBA7672. Next base: position 12,710 of record JAWXBJ010000049.1, on the reverse strand, counting down.
TGACCGCGAACTGGACATTCATCAGCCCCTTGACGTTGAGCGCCTGCGCCAGTTTGCGCGCCTGTTCGCAAAGCTCGGCAACGGTGTCGTCGTCCAGCGTGTAGGGTGGTAACGAACAGGCGCTGTCTCCGGAATGGATGCCGGCCTCCTCGATGTGCTCCATGACGCCCGCAATGTGCGTGGTGACGTCGTCCGACAGCGCATCGACATCGACTTCGATTGCATCCGACAGATAGCGGTCCACCAGCAGCGGCGTGTCTCCCGAAACCTGCACGGCCTCGCGCACATACCGGCGCAACTCGGTCTCATCGTGGACGATCTCCATGGCCCGCCCGCCCAGCACGAAGGAAGGGCGCAGCATGACGGGATAGCCGATGCTTTTCGCGGCGACGATCGTCTGCTCGTCCGTGCGCGCTATGGCGGACGGCGCCTGGCGCAGGCCGATCCGGTCCAGGAGCTTTGAGAACTTTTCGCGGTCCTCGGCGAGGTCGATCGAATCCGGCGTGGTGCCGAGGATGGGCGCCCCCGAATGCTTGAGACCCTGGGCAAGCTTCAGGGGCGTCTGGCCGCCAAACTGGACGATGACGCCCTGGAAGGTTCCGCGCGACTGCTCGACATGGATGATTTCGGTCACGTCCTCCAGCGTCAGCGGCTCGAAATAGAGCCGGTCGGATGTGTCATAATCTGTCGAGACCGTTTCGGGGTTGCAGTTGACCATGATGGACTCGATGTCCATCTCGGCCATCGCGAAGGCGGCGTGGCAGCAGCAATAGTCGAACTCGATGCCCTGGCCGATGCGGTTGGGACCGCCGCCCAGGATCATCACCTTGGTGCGGTCCGACGGCTCGGCCTCGTCCTGCGCCGGGATCGCTTCGCCGCTGGCGCCGATCCAGCCGGTTTCATAGGTGGAATAGAGATAGGGCGTGCGCGCCGCGAACTCGGCCGCGCAGGTGTCGATGCGCTTGTAGACGGGACGCACGCCGTGCCAATGGCGCTGGGTGCGGATTTCGGTTTCGCCCACCCCGACCAGTTCCGCGAGGCGGGCGTCGGAAAAACCCATCGACTTGAGCTGGTTCCACCCGGCAGCATCGGCCGGAAGACCATCGCGGCGGATGTCGGCTTCGGTCTCGACGATCTCCGCGATCTGCCGAAGGAACCAGCGGTCGATTTTCGAGGCGGCGTGAATGTCCTCGACGCCGAGGCCGAGCCGGATGGCGTGCGCGACGATCACCAGGCGGTGCTGGGTGGGTTTCGAGCAGGCGGCGCGCAGCACGTTCATGTCATCGCCGCCGCCAATGCCGGGAATGACGATTTCGTTCAGCCCGTTGAGACCCGTTTCCAGCGAGCGAAGCGCCTTTTGGAAACTCTCCTGGAATGTCCGGCCGATCGCCATCGCCTCGCCCACGGATTTCATGGAGGTGGTGAGGCCCTGGTCGGCGCCTTTGTACTTCTCGAAAGCGAAGCGCGGAATCTTGGTGACGACATAATCGATAGTCGGCTCGAACGAGGCCGGCGTGACGCCCGTGATGTCGTTGGTCAACTCGTCCAGCGTGTAGCCGACGGCGAGCTTGGCGGCGATCTTGGCGATCGGGAAGCCGGTGGCCTTCGAGGCAAGCGCCGAGGAGCGCGAGACGCGCGGGTTCATCTCGATGACGACGAGCCGGCCATCCTCGGGGTTCACCGCGAACTGCACGTTGGAGCCTCCCGTCTCGACGCCGATCTCGCGCAGCACCGCGATGGAGGCGTTGCGCATCACCTGGTATTCCTTGTCGGTGAGCGTCAGGGCAGGCGCGACGGTGATCGAATCGCCGGTGTGGACCCCCATCGGGTCGATGTTCTCGATCGAGCAGACGATGATGCAGTTGTCGGCGCTGTCGCGCACGACCTCCATCTCGAACTCTTTCCAGCCCAGCACCGATTCCTCGATCAGGATTTCTGTGGAGGGCGAGGCCGACAGGCCGCGGGCGCAGATGGCGCGATATTCCTCGACATTGTAGGCGATGCCGCCCCCCAGCCCGCCGAGCGTGAAGGACGGCCGGATGATCGCCGGCAGGCCGACGACGGCTAGGCCCTCCTCGGCTTCGGTCGCGTTGTGGGCGAGATGCGATTTCGGCGTCTCGAGCCCGATCGACGCCATGGCGAGTTTGAACTTCGAGCGGTCTTCGGCCTTTTCGATCGCGCCGGCCTTCGCCCCGATCAGTTCGACGCCGTATTTGTCGAGGACGCCCGACTTGTGCAGGGCCAGCGCGCAATTAAGCGCGGTCTGGCCGCCCATCGTCGGAAGGATGGCATCGGGCTTCTCGATGACGATGATCTTCTCGACGAATTCCGGCGTGATCGGCTCGATATAGGTGCGGTCCGCCAGTTCGGGATCGGTCATGATCGTGGCCGGGTTCGAATTCACCAGGATGACCCGGTAGCCCTCCGCCTTCAGGGCCTTGATCGCCTGCACGCCCGAATAATCGAACTCGCACGCCTGGCCGATGATGATCGGCCCGGCGCCGATGACCAGGATCGAGGAGATATCCGTTCTCTTGGGCATGTCACCGGTGCGGTCGCGAGGCGGACGTCAATTCGGTGTGGGGTGTAGCGAGGCAGGCGGGATGGGGCAAGGGCCGGTCAGACCTCGCGCGAACGCGCGATAACGCAGCCAAGACGCCCAGCCCAAACCATGCCCCGAGCACCGGGCTGATCCCGACGCCTAGCAGCGGGACGGGGAAGGCCCCGATGAATGGCATGGCTATGCAGATCAGGAAGTAGACGCTCAGCGCGCCACCAGCGAGCTGCACGTCTGGCGAGCCGTCCTTGGAGAGCCGTCCGGGAACCAGGCTGAAAAGGAGAAGTGATGCCAGCGCGAGAACTGCCAGCGCAGGCGATATCGCATATGCAAGCTGCACTATTTCCTCGACCTCAGGTACGGGTAGGAGGGGATCCGGCCTCAGCCAGGACCCAGCCGCCAGTAACAACGCAGTTCCACCAAACACCATTCGCCTGATCCGGTTGCCGCCCCTGCTTTTCAGGGCGATCCAGATCAGCGCGGTCCCGAAAGCGGTCGCTTGAGACGCATCCGGTTGCGTGACCAGGATCGCCAGGCAGGCCAGGGCAGGTAGCCAACCCCAAGTCGTGTTACGACCAATCGCCACGACTGCAACCAGAGCTGCCGGGAGCATTAGCATCGCCACGTTGATGGAGAGCGGGCCCGCGCCTACCCAGCGGTGAACGCCGAGCTGACCTGCGCTGAAGAGCGTCGATACCAGTAAGAGGGCTGCGGCAGTCAACACAACTGGAAAGAGCCACGCGCCGAACCATCGACCGAGCGCGTAGGCGGCGACGGCTCCCACAAGCCATGCCGCCAGGTTGCGAACCCACACGGCGGATGCAATCCCGTTCAAGGCGCACACCCAGGCGCCAAGCGCTATCGCCACAAGCGACAGAAAACCGGTCACCAGCAAGAGCTTGTTGGACAGGCTGAGAGAAAGGCCGCCTTTGAACATGATCGCTCGCGATGTCTCAAACCAGGATATGATCAGCGTGCCGAAGGGCCGCATTGGGCCAATCGTCGTCGCTTCGGCCGGACGCACGTCTGGCCGCTTCCTGGCCGGACGCGCACACCGAAAATCCAAACCGATACACGACCCAAGCCTCGCGAAGCTTGCGCTCGGCCCCTACCGCCAGCGCTTCGCCGTCCGCTGATCGAACGCCGAGCCCTCCGCCTTCTCCGTCCCGCCATAGCCGGTGAGGCGGTCGGCCACGAAGGGGTTGGTCTGGCGTTCCTGACCGAAGGTGCTGGTCGGGCCATGGCCGGGGACAAACCGCATGTCGTCGCCCAGCGGCCAGAGCTTGCCGGTGATCGAATCGATGAGATGCTGGTGATTGCCGCGTTCGAAATCCGTGCGCCCGATCGAGCCGGCGAAGAGCACATCTCCGACAAAGGCGATCTTCGCCTCCCGATTGTGAATCACGACATGACCGGGCGTATGGCCCGGCGTGTGCGAGACGCCGAAGATGATCCCTTCAAGCTCGAGCGTGTCGCCGTCCGCAAGATAGCGGTCGGGAGTGCAGTTGCGCCCATCGGAAATGCCGTATTTACGCCCGGCGTCCTCGATGCCGTCAAGAATCCACTGATCGTCCCGGTGAGGCCCTTCGATGGCGACCCCGGTGCGCTCCTTCAGGTCCTGCGCGGCGCCAGCATGATCGAGGTGCCCATGGGTGAGCCAGATGCGCCTGAGCGTCAGGCCGAAATGGTCGAGCGCGCCCATCAGCGTTTCGATGTCGCCGCCGGGATCTATGAAAGCAGCGTGTTTCGTCGCCGTGTCCCAGATCAGCGAACAATTCTGCTGCAGCGGAGTCACCGGAATGAGCCGGATCTGCAGGCGGGTTTCGGCCTTATTTCTTGTGTTGGCGTCTGGCATGGTCTCATCCGTGGCAATCCCCGCCTAAATGGCGGGTTGGCGCGCCGGCGGCAAGCCGGGAATTGCGGCTTCCGGAGTGCGGCGCGGCTCAGTAAGGTCAGCTGGCGGGATAGGCGGATTGCGGACAGGCGGCTCGCGGGCGCCCCGGGGAACAAAGTCATGCGCATACCCAGATATAGCGGCCGGTCCCGCGGTGGATTGGGCGCCCTCGGCGGGCGCCTGCCGATCATTGTTTTCGTCATCGGCGGCCTCGCCCTTTACTGGTTCACCAATCAGAAGGAAGGGCTGGTGGGCGGCCGCAAGCAGATGATCACCATGGATCTGCCCGCCGAGGTGAGGCTGGGGCAGGAAGCCTACATGCAGATCCTGCAGTCCGAGCCGGTGCTGTGCGGAGGGCAGGCTGAGACCTGCCCCGTCGAGGCCGGCGAGATCGTGGAGCTTGTGAAAGAGGTCGGCGGTCGCATCGCCGGGGCGGCTCGGGAGTGGGAGGCCGAGGGCGCCCCCATGACGGTGCTGGGCGAATCCGAGGGGACGCTCCCGCGCTGGGGCGCCCTGGCCGACAAGTTCGACTGGGAGTTCAACGTCATCGCCTCCGACACCCCCAACGCCTTCTGCCTGCCTGGCGGCAAGGTTGCGATCTATACCGGCATTCTTCCGACGGCGGACAATGTCGACGGGCTCGCGGTGATCATGGGTCACGAGATCGGACACGCTCTGGCGCGCCATGGCGCCGAACGGATGAGCCAGCAGCAACTGATGCAGTTTGGCCAGATGGCCATCGGTGCGACGGTCGGCGACATGTCGCTGGAAATGCAGCGTCTGGTGATGGGCGCAATGGGCGCCGGGGCGCAGGTCGGCGTGCTGCTGCCGTTCAGTCGGGCTCACGAAAGCGAGGCGGACCTGATCGGTCTCGAACTGCTGGTACGGGCCTGCTACGATCCGCGCGAGGCGCCGAAGCTCTGGGAGCGGATGGGCGCCCTCGGGGGCGGCGAGAACCCGCCGGACATCCTGTCCACCCACCCCAATCCGGCGCAGCGCGCCACCGCGTTCGAAGCCGTCATGCCCCAGGCGATCAAGGCCTACGAGGCGAGATGCGGAACGTTGCCGGCAGGCTGAGGGGCGCTTGCCGCCTTGATCTAATTCGCACGGGCGCGCTTCAGTCCGGGCGCTTCGGAAGCCGGCATCTCCGGCAGCGCCCTGGCCTGGAGCGATCCCAGGACCTGCCGTGTGTCGGTCAGGCGCTCCAGTTTCGCCGCGAGGCTTTCGACCTGGTTGTAGGCGAGGCGCTTAAGTTCGCGGCGGCCAAGGCTGACGGTCTCGAGAATCACACCGGACACCAGGCAGACGGCCGAGAGCACCGTTAGAAGGCCTGCGACAAGCGCGGTCGGCAGACGGGGGACAAGGCCCGTGTCCAGGTATTCGAGGACAACGGGGACGCCGATGACGCCTGCCGCCACGAATCCAGCCATCGCCAGCGCGCCGAAGAACGCCATCGGGCGCTCGTCGCGCACCAGGCGGGCGATGGTCATGAGGATGCGTGCGCCGTCGCGCACCGTATTGAGCTTGGAGACCGATCCAGCCGGCCGGGCGGCGTAGGAAGTCTGCACCTCGGTTGTGATCATGCCGAGTTCGAGGGCATGGACGGTGAGTTCGGTTTCGGTTTCAAACCCCGAGGCGAGCGCCGGGTAGCTCTTGACGAAGCGCCTGGAGAAGGCGCGGTAGCCAGACAGCATGTCTGTGAAACGGTCGCCGAAAATCCATGACACCAGGGACGTCAGCGCCCAATTGCCGAAGCGGTGGCCTGACCGGTACGCCGCCTTCTCCCGGGTGATGCGGCCGCCGACGACCATGTCGGCCTGGCATTCGATGAGGCGCGAGACGAGGCGGGGAGCGGCCGCCGCGTCATAGGTGCCGTCGCCATCGACCATCAGATAGACGTCGGCCTCGATGTCGGAAAACATGCGCCGGACCACGAAACCCTTGCCCTGCAGCGGCTCGCGCCGGACGATCGCTCCGGCATTGCGGGCCATCACCGGCGTGTTGTCATGCGAGTTGTTGTCATAGACATAGACCCTCGCATTGGGCAGGGCCGTCCGGAAATTCCTCACCACCTCGCCGATCGTTCCGGCCTCATTGTAACAGGGCACGAGCACGGCGATGTCGAGCTGGGAGAGGATGGGATCGATGCGCTGGCCTACCGCCTGGAGGGCTGCCTCCGCCGCCGCGAGACGGGCGTGGATGTCGGAATTCTGGTCGAGGATCGACATGGCGCGGACCTGTTCCAATTTGGCCCAGACTCGCAGGCTCGGGTAAAGAAATTGGGTGGTGACGGCTAAAAGATCGCGCTGAGAACCTGAAGCTTCCGGCAACCTTTCAATCGCCTGGCTCCGCCGCGATTGCAGCCATCGCCTCGCGCGTCCTGGCGTCGGTCGGGAAGAGCAGTTCGAGGCGCAGGTCGCGGACCGTGACATCCTCGCTGGTTCCGAAGTGCGCGATGGTCGAGAGAAAGCTCAGCGGGCCAGCCGGCGAGTTGAGCAGCAGCGGCGAGAGCGGACGCCGGACAGGTGACGGGCTCTTGTGAGGCAGCCTCGCGCAGGCGGCTTCAAGGCTCCTCAGCAAATCGTCAAGCACGGGATCGCCGACCGCCTCCAGGGCTTCGAGCTGAATCCGCCCCAGCATGTCGTCGAGCACTTCCGGGAGATTGGCGATCAGATCGCTCACCTGCGGATTTCCGGTGAGCAACCGCACTACGTTCGGTGCGCCGCCCGGCCCCTGCAGCGGGGCCAGCAGAGCGCGCGCCGTCCGGTTGGCGTCGCGGACATTCCAGTGGCGATCGCAGAGCAGTGCCGGGTAGGGCGAGTGGCGCGCGATCATTTCCGCGAGCACATCGCGAAAGGGGCCCAGCGCGTCGGATTCCAGAGGCGATCTTGGAAAGGCCGGGACAAACCCTGCGCTCTGGAGCAGCAGGTTCCGGGCGCTGCGGGGCAGGACAAGTCCCGAGGCGAGCTGGAGGACCATCTCGCGGCTGGGTTGCGCCCGTCCCGATTCCAGAAACGAGACGTGCCGCGCCGACACATCGCATTCAAGCGCAAGGTCCATCTGACTCATGCGGCGCGCGGAGCGAAACCGGCGAAGCAGCGCCGCAAAACTTCCCGTCTCCCCGGAATCGTCAGCGGATATGGGGTGAACGGACATGGACAAAGCATTGGTGTGATCGAGGCGCTTGTCCATGACCTGCAAGGTAATTGCGAAGCCTACCCGCGCCGTGTGATTTTGCTGCGTCAACAACGGTTTGGGAAAGGCGAAGGCTATGAGAGGTTTCTGGAGGGGCTGGATGACGGTCTGGTGCTGGATGACGCTGCTTCTCGGCCTTCTGTTCGCGCTTGCGGCCCTGCCGGCGACCGATGGCGGCGCGCGCCTTTTCTACGACGCGGTGGACTGGCCGATCGACGGCGCCGTCATTTTCGATCCGCAGATGCGCTTCACGCTCGGCGTTCTGGGCGCGGTCATGATGGGCTGGGCGTTGACCATATTTGGCATGGTGAAGGCTGCCGATATTCTCGGCGCGCCCGTCTGGCGTGCGCTGACCGGGGCGATGGTCGCATGGTACGTTTTAGACAGCGCGATCTCGGTGTTCACCGGCTTTCCCATCAACGCCGTTTCGAACACCGTCTTTCTGGCGACCTATCTGCTTCCGGTGCTGGCGACACGGGCGATGGCGAGACCGGCAGGTTTGCCCGGCCTCGCGACGGCCTAATCCCGTCTGCTGTGCGCCGTCATCAAATCCGCGAAGCGCTGGAACAGGTAAAATGAATCCTGCGGACCGGGGCTTGCCTCGGGGTGGTGCTGCACCGAAATGATCGGCTTGCCCGTCACGGTCAGCCCGCAATTCGAGCCGTCGAAGAGCGAGCGGTGGCTCTCGGTGACGCCGGCCGGCAGCGTCGCCATATCGACCGTGAAGCCGTGATTCATCGACACGATCTCGACCTTGCCGGTGGTAAAATCCTTCACTGGATGGTTGGCGCCGTGATGGCCCTGCGCCATTTTCTTCGTCCTGCCGCCTAGCGCCAGCGCCAGCATCTGATGGCCAAGGCAGATGCCGAGGATCGGCACGTCCGCCTCGATCAGCCTGCGGATTTCCGGGCCGGCGTGAATCGCGGTCGCAGCCGGATCGCCCGGTCCGTTCGAGAGAACGACGCCGTCCGGCTTGAGGGCTAGGATCGCCTCGGCTTTCGTTTTCGCGGGCACGATGGTGGCGTGTGCGCCGACGGCCGCCAGGTTGCGCAGGATGTTCTTCTTTACGCCGAAATCGACCACGACGACGTGGAAGCGCGCGACGCCCATCTCCCGGTAGCCGGCGCCCGGCGTCCATAGCCCCCCGGTGTTCTCGAAACTCTCCCCGGTCGTGACGTTGACGGCAAGGTCCGCGTCCTCGACGCCGGCCCATGCCCGCGCCGTTCCAACCAGCGCCGGTCCGTCGATGACGCCGTCCGGGCTGTGGGCGATCGCCGCCTTGGGCATCCCCAGTTCACGTATGCGGCGGGTCAGGGCGCGCGTGTCGACGCCCGACAATCCGATGATGCCGCGCCGGAGCAACCAGACGCCCAGATCCTCGACCGCCCGCCAGCTCGCGGGCGAAGTGGCGTGCGCCCGGAAGATGGCGCCGCGGGCCGCGGTTTCTCCCTGCCGCGCCGATTCTTCCTGATCGTCGGGATTGGCGCCGACATTGCCGATATGCGGGAAGGTGAACATCACCAGCTGCTCGGCATAGGAAGGATCGGTCAGGATCTCCTGATAGCCGGTGATCGAGGTGTTGAAGCAGAGCTCTCCAGCCGCGACGCCCACGGCGCCCGATCCGCGTCCATGGAAGATCGCGCCGTCTTCGAGCGCGATGGCGCCGGTCGGAAGTTGAGGGGTCATCGGACAAGGTCACTGGCAAGGCGCGGTCGCGACGCCGCGCAAACGGCTGCGTAGGTAGGGTCAGGCGGATTGGACGTCAAGCGGACGGGGCCAACGCCTTGGCGCTCTTGGCCGTCCGATTCCAATGCCAGACAGGGTCTGCGGTTTGGGCAGCATGGACAAGCCAGGCCGCACCTGTCTTCCCGGCAAATCCTGCCCTGCGTTCCGTTCATATACGGCCCCCAAGCGTGGCGCCACGCTTGATCCACCCAGATCAGCCCACAAAACCATCCTGTTCCATCAACAGCTTCGCTCCGCGTTCGGCGAGGCTTGTGATATAATGTCGACTCAGGCGCCGGGGTCGGCGGCCAGGCGATTCGGGCGACAGGCAGAATGCGCTTTTCCGACGATTTCCTCAACGAACTGAAGTCGCGGGTGCGGCTGTCGGACGTTGTCGGCCGCAAGGTCAAGCTAACCCGTCGCGGCAAGGATCATGTCGGCCTGTCGCCCTTCTCCAGCGAGAAGACCCCATCCTTCTACGTCCATGACGATCGGGGCTTCTACAAGTGCTTTTCGACGCAGCAGTCGGGCGACGCCATCACCTTCCTGATCGAGACCGAACGCCTCAGCTTCGCCGAGGCGGTGGAAAAGCTCGCCCGCGAGGCGGGACTGGAGCTGCCCTCCCAGTCGCCGCAGGAACAGCTCCTCTACCGACAGCGCACCACCCTCCTCGACTGGGTCGAGAAGGCGGCCGCCTATTTCGAGGCCCAGCTTCGGGCGCCGGGCGGCGCCGATGCGCGCGCCTATCTGGACAAACGCGGCCTCGGCAGGGACGCCTGGGCGCGTCACCGTATGGGCTTTGCCCCGGCCGGATGGCGCAACCTTTCCGATCATCTCACGCGCCTTGGGGCCTCGACCGGAGAACTTGTTGAGGCGGGCCTGCTCGTCGAGGCCGAGGATGGCCCCTCCGGCGAGAAAAAGGGCGCGCCCTGGGACCGCTTCCGCAACCGGGTCATTTTTCCGATCGCGGACACGCAGGGCCGCGCCATTGCGTTCGGCGCCCGGACGCTTGAGCCGGACGGAAAGCCGAAATATCTCAATTCGTCCGACAGCCCGCTCTTCCACAAGGGCAAGACGCTCTATCGCTACATGGCGGCCCGTCAGGCGCTGGCCGACATCAAGGACAAGGGCGCCCTGTCGCGTGGTCTCATCGTTACCGAGGGTTATGTCGACGCCATCGCATTGGCCGAAGCCGGGATGGGATCGGCGGTGGCCCCGCTTGGAACTGCCCTGACGGAAGACCAGATTGAGCTATTGTGGCGCGCCGGACCCGAACCCATCCTCTGCTTCGACGGCGATGCCGCCGGTGTCCGGGCCGCCTGGAAGTCGATCGACCGCGCGCTGCCGATGATCGAGCCTGGACGGACCCTTTACTTCGCCCTGCTGCCGGACGGGCTGGATCCCGACGACATGATTCGCTTCCGGGGCGCCGCCGCCATGCGGGATGTTCTGGTGAATGCGCGGCCGCTGGTCGATCTGTTGTGGAAACGCGAGCTGGAGGCCGAACCGGTCGATACGCCCGAGCGCAAGGCCGGGTTCGAAGCGCGATTGTCGAAAGCCGCCTCGCGAATAGGGCATCCGGCCGTACGCAAGGCGTATGAGCGGGAGTTGCGGGACAGGCTGTACCAGCATTTCCGGGTGAATTTCACGCGGCCGGAGCGCGGGCGGGGGCAGGGTCAGCCGCAGACGTGGGGATCGCGACCTCCCGTCGACGGCCGCGTTCTGGGTCCGGCGACGCGGGGAATCCTTGGGGCGGCGTCGCGTCTGGCGGGATTGGGCCTGCTGGTGCGGGGGATCGAGTCGCCAGCCCTGCTGGAGCAGTCGCGGGAGGCCGTATGCGCCGCGCGCTTTCCCGATCCGGACATCGCCGCGCTGCGAGACGCAGCGTTCGACGTCCTGGACAGCGGCGAAACGCTTGACCGGCGGGCTGTCGCGGCCCATTTACGTAATCTTGGGCGCACGCGATCCGAGAAACTGCTCGAAGAGTATCCGAACATGGGAGCCCTCGACCTGTCCAAGGGAGAAGGGCGCGAATGGTTTTCGGCTCTGGAGAGGTTCCCGGCCGCAGCGGCCGTGAGCGAAGAGGCGCGGGCGGCCATTCAGGACGTTCAAGTTGATAGCGTCCTGGGCCATGCCCGCCAAGCGCGTCTGAAAGCGGTGATCGCCGAACGGGAGCAGACCCGCCGGCCCAGCGCCGAACTTTTGCAGGGTGGGGAAGCGGATGGCGCGTCAGACGTGAGAAGCGCCCTTGACGGGCTGGATGGCGAGATGAGACGGCGCTTTCCCCGCGACTGAGCGGAGAGTGACCGAGCGGAGAACGATGTTGAAAAAAGCCGCGGTGAGCAGCCAGGGATCGAGAAAAGCCGCGCCGAAGGTGAAGGCGCAGGCGGCCTCTGTCGCCGCGCCACGCGGCGGCAAGAGCGCCGCCGGCGTCAAGGTCCGGCCAGTCGAGAAAGTCGCGAAAGTCGCGAAAGTCGAGAAAGCCGCGAAGACATCCGAACGGGGGCCGTTGGCCGTTAAGCCCGCGGCCGCCAAACCGGTTGCAGCCAAAGTGGACGGGCGGCCCGACGGGACCGCCCAACGGAGAGAGTTGATGGCGAAGACCGAAGCGAAACGCAAATCCGCGGCCGACGCGCCACCGGACGGTCCGCTGCTCGACATGAACGACGCCAGCGTCAAGCGTTTCATCAAGGCCGCCAAGGCGCGCGGCTATGTCACCAATGACGAACTCAACAAGGTGCTGCCCTCGGAGGAATTCACCTCCGAGCAGATCGAGGATGTGATGTCGCAGCTCTCGGAGCTTGGCATCACCGTTGTGGATTCCGAGGACGAGGTCGAGGAGGCCCAGTCGCGCGAGGAGCAGCCTGAAGAGGGCGAGGAGGACGGCGACACAGGTGGCAGCCGGGCGCCGGCGCGTTCATCTTCGACCGCCGTCGCGGGCGCACCCAAATCCGACCGCTATGACCGCACCGACGATCCGGTGCGCATGTATCTGCGCGAGATGGGCTCGGTCGAGCTGTTGTCGCGTGAGGGCGAGATCGCCATCGCCAAGCGGATCGAGGCCGGACGCGACGCGATGATTCTCGGCCTCTGCGAAAGTCCGCTGACCTTCGAGGCCATCATGGTCTGGCGCCAGGAGCTGGTGGACGAGCGCGTGTTGCTGCGCGACATTATCGACCTCGAAGCCACCTACGCGGCCGCCAATGGCGGCATCGTCGACAATTCCCAGGTCGTGCTGAACGGCGGCGCGCCGCCGCCTCCGACCGCGCCGATCACCGCCCGGAGAGCGGCGGCCGAGAAGGAAAAGGAAAGAGAGAAGGAAAAACCCAAGCCTGTCAT
>JAWXBJ010000048.1:0-15847 GCA_034439955.1 Alphaproteobacteria bacterium | reverse complement strand
CGCCGCCGCACGGCCTGTCGCGCTGACATCGTCGAGTTCGGCGTCATAAGCATGATTGCCAAGCTCCGTGGCCATGACGGGTTGCGTCCTGCAGGACGCCTCGATCCAGTCTGCTCCCAGCGACTGGAAGGCGTCATCCGCCACGCTCGCCGCCCTCGCGCTGGAGGTTCCGGCGCTGATCTGCGGCGCCTTACCGCATCCCATCAGGGGCGCGATCGCGGCGGAGCCGGCAACCGCCAGGGCGCTCCTGCGGGAGAGGGGATAGGTCATGCTCGGATCACCAGCCCGCCGGAGTGTGTCAGACTTTGCAGTCAAGTCCGCCGGGGGATCAAGCCTCGCGGTTTGATGCCTTTTTGGGCAGAGCCCGCGAATTGCAGGTTCAATATACCCGCGCCTTCGGCTTGATGTACTCGATGTCGTTGGACATCGTGTAGGCGTGCACCGGTCGGTAGTCGATGCGCACCGCGCCGGCCTCGTCCGACCAGGCCAGCGTGTGTTTCATCCACTCCGCATCGTCGCGGTCCGGGAAATCCTCGCGGGCGTGGGCGCCCCGGCTTTCCTTGCGGTTGACCGCTGAATTCACTGTCACCGCAGCCTGCGCGACCAGATTGTTGAACTCCAGCGTCTCGACCAGGTCGGTGTTCCAGATCATGCCCCGGTCCTTGACCGAGATGTCGGCGAGACCCTGCTGAACGACGGTGATCCGCTTCGCGCCTTCCTCCAGCACCTCGCCCGTGCGGAAGACGGCGCAATTCTCCTGCATCGCCTTTTGCATCGACAGGCGCAGCCTGGCTGTCGGCGTGGCGCCGTCGGCGTGCCGGAAACGGTCGAGCCGCGCGAGGTGAGAGTCCGTCGCGCCCTTCGGCAGATCCTGCTGTGATTTTCGCTTCTCCAGCGCCTCGCCGCAGCGCAGACCTGCCGCCCTGCCGAACACCACAAGATCGATCAGAGAGTTGGAGCCCAGCCGGTTCGCGCCATGCACGGACACGCAGGCCGCCTCGCCCACGGCCATGAGGCCGGGTACGACGGTGTCGGGATCGCCGCCTGCCTTGGTCAGGACCTCGCCATGATAATTCGTTGGAATGCCGCCCATGTTGTAATGCACGGTGGGCAGCACCGGTATAGGCTCCCTTGTCACGTCGACGCCGGCGAAGATCTTGGCGCTCTCCGAAATCCCCGGCAGGCGGGCGTGCAGAACCTTCGGGTCGAGATGGTCGAGGTGAAGGTGAATGTGGTCGCTGTTTTTGCCGACGCCGCGACCTTCGCGCACCTCGATGGTCATTGACCGTGAGACCACGTCACGCGAGGCGAGGTCCTTGGCCGATGGAGCGTAGCGCTCCATGAAGCGCTCGCCTTTCGAATTGGTCAGATAGCCGCCTTCGCCGCGCGCGCCCTCGGTGATGAGGCATCCCGCGCCGAAAATCCCGGTCGGATGGAACTGCACGAACTCCATGTCCTGCAGCGGCAGGCCGGCGCGCAGGACCATGGCGTTGCCGTCGCCCGTGCAGGTGTGGGCGGATGTCGCCGTCAGGTAGGCTCGGCCATAGCCGCCAGTCGCGAGGATCACGCGCTGCGCTCGAAAGCGATGCAGATCGCCAGTGTCCAGCTGCCAGCTGGTAACGCCGCGACAGCCGCCGTCCGTGTCCATGATCAGGTCGAGCGCGAAATGCTCGATGAAGAAATCGACATCGTATTTCAGTGACTGGCCGTAGAGCGTGTGGAGGATCGCGTGCCCCGTTCGGTCAGCGGCCGCGCAGGTGCGCTGGATCGGCGCCTCGCCAAAATTCCTGGTCATGCCGCCGAAGGCGCGCTGGTAGATCTTGCCCTCCTCGGTGCGCGAGAAGGGGACGCCCCAGTGCTCCAGCTCATAGACGGCGTCAGGCGCGTGGCGGACCATATATTCGATGGCGTCCTGGTCGCCGAGCCAGTCGGCGCCCTTCACCGTGTCGTACATGTGCCAGCGCCAGTCATCCTCGCTCATGTTGCCGAGCGAGGCAGAAATCCCGCCCTGCGCAGCAACGGTGTGGCTGCGCGTTGGAAAGACTTTGGTGACGCATGCGGTCTTGAGGCCGGCCTGAGCACAGCCGAGCGCCGCGCGAAGGCCCGACCCGCCGGCGCCCACGACCACGACATCATAGGTGTGATCGTTCCAAGTATAGGCGGTCATCGGGGAGTCCTCGGAAAAATCGAACGGCCGGGCGGGGTCAGCCCGCGATCTTCATCACCGCGAAGGCGGCCGCCGCGAAGAGCAGTACGGGAATGAAGGTGTTCAGGATCAGCAGCGCGGCCTTGCCGACGGGCTTGGCGATATAGTCCTCGACCACCACCTGCATGCCGATCCGCATATGGTAGAGCGCCGCGCCCACAGACATCAGGATCAGCACGGCGTTCAGCGGCTGGGCGATCCACGCCACCGCCCCGCCATAGCCGCCGCGCACGGCGACCAGAAGCGAGACCAGGAACCATGGAACCAGGATCAGCAGGGCGATCGCCGAGACGCGCTGCACGATGAAATGGTGCGCGCCTTCGCGCGCCGTCCCCAGCCCGCGGACTTTGCCAAGCGGCGTCCGGATCGAATCGCTCATCAGCCGCCTCCAAATATTGCGAGACCAGGCACGAGCCCGGCGACCAGCCAGATCGCGACGGTCGCTGCGATCGCCAGAATGATGATCAGCGTGCCAACCGCGCTGGCGACTTTCGGCGTCAGGCCGTGGCCCGTATCCCAGACAAGATGACGCAGTCCGCTCATCGCGTGATAGACGACGCCCAGAGTGAAACCAAAGAGCACGATCCGTCCCGGCATCGACCCCGCGACGGCCTCGAACCGGCCATAGGTCTCGGGCCCCGAGGCGGCGGCAAACAGCCAGCCGACAACCAGCATGGCGCCAATATAGTTCGAGACGCCCGTCATCCGGTGGAGGATGGACCCCAGCATGGTCACATGCCAGCGCCAAACGGACACGTGCGGCGACATCGGCCGCTTGTCCGTCCATCCCGATTGCGACATCCGATGCTCCAGCCGCCTGTTTGGTCACGGTTCTAGACCTGCGTGCCGGCGTGTCAACGCAACGCGCGCCGTCGCAGCGGGCGGCAAGGGCGCGTCGTCTCCGCGAGCGGTTGCCGTCATTAGCGCCGTCTTCAGTCCTCACCCCGCAAGATTCGCGCGCGGCATGCCCTGCTGCCCTGTGCGGGCGGCTGTTCAGGCTGTGCGTTCGGGTTATTCAGGGTCGGGGACATGGAGACGCGGGATGAGCGTTGAGGCCCTGTATCACAGGCTGGGCGCCGTCCTGGAAATCACTTCCACCAGCGAACAACGCAACCCGGCCGGCCGCACGAGGCGCTATGCGCATTGCCGCGTCAAATGGGACGACAATGGCGAAACCGGTTCGCTCGATCTCGCGGAGGGATACGCGCCCGGCGATCGAACCGCCATCATATGCAGGGGCGGAAACTACATCTGTGACGTCAATCTGGGGACGGGTGAACAATCTGCCATCGGCGACCGGGTAGAGGGCGTCGCCGCCCTCATCATGCTGATCTCGATCCCGCTCTGCCTCGTAATTGTCGGCATTCCGATCTATTGGAGCGTCGCCCTCTATTCGAAGGTCACGACCACGAGTCTGCGCAAGCAAGTCGCCGCCTATGTGGGCGATCTGCTGAGGCCTCTCCAGCCTTCGGGCCTGGGGCGGGCCACGGCTTGAAGCGCCGCCTTCCTCACTGCCTGCCGATGAAGCGCGTCGAAGCGGCCCAGCCTGCAGCCTGATAAAGGCTGGCGAAAATGAGCAGCATGTCGAGCCAGATGCGTGTCCCCCAGAGCGGCCAGACGGGCGCCAGTGACACAGCGGCGACCAGGGCCGAGGCGCCGTCGAACCACCGGTCTCCCAGGAGGTAGCCGAGCCCCGTGCGGTTGCGCCGCACCTCCGCGCGGGTGACCGGAAAGACGCCGTCCTCCAGTCGAGGCGGTCCGAAGGCTTCCTGAAGCGCCTGCAGGCTGAGTATGCCGGTGACGTCGCGCAGATGCTCCGCCGTCGCCACGCCGTCGTCGATGGCCTGCCACGATGCGCCCGAACGGATCGACCGCACGATCACCGAAAGCAGCACCGCAATCGCCGCAGCTGCCTGTGCGATTCCCGGACCCATGTTCAGCCCCGCTTGGGGATCGCGGCCCAGTAGTCGAAATCGAGGATCACGTCGGGCAGGTATTTGCCCTCGGCATCATGCCTTGGAAAATCCACGCAGGCCCGGTTCTTGACCGCGACCAGTCGTAGCCGAAGCGCGCCAAGGCCCTCGCCCAGATCGGCCTTGTCCAGCACTTCCGACCAGGCGAACACGGTGTCGCCGGCGAACAGCGGATTGACGTGCTGGCCGGCATTGATCGCGATCATCTCGGCGGCGTTGGACAGGCCGTTGAAGGCCAGCGAGCGGGCCAGCGAGATCGCGACCCCGCCATAGATCAGCCGGCGACCGAAACGGCTCGCGGCCTGCTCGACCTGATTGAAATGCACCCTGGCGGTGTTCTGATAAAGCCGCGTGGCGATCTGGTGCTCGGCCTCCTCGACGGTGAAAGCGTCGACATGGTCGATCTTCTCGCCGATTTCGTAATCCTCGAACCCGAATGGGGAGCCCGACAGGGTGAAATCGAAGCCAGCGGACGAGAATTCGGGACGGGGCAGGGTCTCGGGGGTGACGGACGCCGGCAAATCCGGCGCGACCGTCTCGGGGGCGGGGCTGGCCGCGTCCCTTTTGTTGACCATCGCCCAGCGCACATAGGTCAGCACCTCCTCGCCGGCCTGGTTGTACCCGGTGGTCCGGACCCAGACGACGCCGGTCTTGCCGTTTGAATTCTCCCTGACGCCGATCACCTCCGAGACCGCCCGCAGCGTGTCGCCTGGATAGACCGTCCGCAGGAATCGCCCGTCGGCATAGCCAAGGTTTGCGACCGCGTTGAGCGAGATGTCCGGCACGGTCTTGCCGAACACGATGTGGAAGGCGAGCAAAGGATCGATCGGCGCGCCTTCCAGTCCGCAATCCTGCGCGAACGTGTCGGCCGAATAGATCGCATAGCGCGAGCCAGTGAGGCCCAAATAGAGCGCCGCGTCCGCCTCTGTCACGGTGCGCGGCGTCGCGTGGATCAGCTCGTCGCCGACGATGAAGTCCTCGAAGAAATTGCCGGGATCGGATTTCACGGTCATCCGGTCGCCTCGCGCGCCGCAATGGCTTCGGCGACGGCCACCATGTGTCGGGCCTGCGCCAGATGAAGAAGCTCGGTCATCCGGCCATTGACCTTAAGTACGCCCTGTCCTGCGTTAGCAGGATCGGAGAAGGCCGCGATCACGGCGCGGGATTGCTCGACAGCGGCGGGCGCCGGCGCGAAGATCGCGTTGCACGGCTCGACTTGGCTCGGATGAATCAAGGTCTTGCCGTCGAATCCGAAGGACCGCGCCTGCCGAGCCTCTGCGGCAAACCCGTCCGCATCGGCGATGTCGTTATAGACCCCGTCGAAAACCAGCAGGTCGTACGCGCGCGCCGCAGCTATCGCCAGCGTCAGCGTCACGGCGAGATTTGAGCGGTCTGCCATTGGTTCGGCTCGGAAATCCTTCAAGAGATCGTTTGTCCCCATCACGAAGCCCGAGAGCCGCGTCGTCTCACCTTTGGCGGCGATTTCCTTCAGGTTGAAGATTGAAAGCGGCGTCTCGATCATCACCCAGAGCTGGAGCTGCGCCGGCGCGCCAGCTTCCGACAAGGTTTCGTCCAGCCAGGCGATGTCGTCCGCGTGGGTCACCTTGGGCGCGAGGATGGCCTGGGGTCCAGCCTTCACGGCCGCCGCGAGGTCGTCCTTGCCCCATTCCGTATCCTGTCCGTTGATCCGGACGATCAGCTCGCGCGGTCCGTAGCCCCCCGCCTTCACAATCTGGCAGACACGCTCCCGCGCCTCTGTCTTGGCTTCAGGCGCGACGGCGTCTTCGAGATCGAGAATGAGGCTGTCCGCCGGCAGCGTCCTGGCCTTATCAAGCGCTCGCTCGTTTGCGCCGGGCATGTAGAGAACGGACCGGCGGGGACGGATTGCAGACATCAGGCAGGCCTTGGGCGTGGAGAGGATCGGCCAATGAGACATGACGGAGGGGCGGAGGAAGATCAAGCGCCGCCTCGCTGCTCCCGCGCTTCGGTGCCGGCCCGTCGCGCAGCGCATCGACCGGCGTTGTGTGAATTCGCGCAATTTCTCCCTTATCGGGGGAACAGGACAACCCTGGCGTCGTTTACGTTGCGATCAACAAAGGGAAAATGACATGGCCGAAGGCACAACGAGTCAATCGTCGTCCGCCGCGAACGATGCGCGCCGCGCGGCGACAGAAGCCGTCGATAAAGGCAAAGAGGCGGCTCATCATGCGATGGATGCCGCCAAGGAAGCGGGCGCTGCAGCCGCAGACGAACTCAAGCGCCGCGCAACCCAGCAGAAGACCTCCGCAGCGGCTGCATTGAACAATTTCGCCAACAAGCTTTCGGAAAGCAAAGGGGAGTTCAGCGATACGCCAATCGGCGGCCTTGTCGGCCAAGCCGAGAACACGCTTCGCATGGCCTCGACTTATCTGGAAAACACCAATCCCGAGCGGTACTTCTCCGACTTCACGGACTTCGCACGCCGCAACCCGGCGCTCACGCTCGGAGGAGCCGTCGCGCTCGGATTTCTGCTCGCCCGCGCCGGCAAGACGGCCGCCCACCAGTTCTCCGATACAGCGAATACGGACATGACCAGCGCCTACACGCCGATGGCTTCGGGCAATGGCCTCACTGACGACGGTTACGACAATGTCGCCCACTGAACAAAAAATCCCTGGCTTGCTCTCAGACGTCGCCGAGAGCATTGCCGATGTGGTGCGGAACGAAGTTCGGCTGGCGCGGGCTGAACTCGGCAAGGCCGGGTCGGACGCGATGGCCGGGCTGGGCATGATTGCCGCGGCTCTTGCGCTGGCTGTTCCAGCCTTGACCGTACTGGCCTTCGCCGTCGTCGCGGCGCTGACTGAAGCAGGCGTTGCGCCCTGGCTCGCATCCCTGGGCGTCGCGATCTCCATGGCGATTGTCGCTTTCCTGCTGTTTTCGGCAGGCAAGAAAACGGTGATCTCCGATCACGCCAAGCTCGCGGCGACGACGCGCAACATCAAGAGCGACATCAACGCCCTCAAGGAGTCCGCAACATGAGCAACATCGAAGATATTGAACGCGACCTGTCGCAATCGCGCGCCGATCTAAAGGAAAATGTTCACGCCCTCACCGAGAAACTGACGCTCGGGCGTATCGTGGATGAATTTGTGCTCGACTCCCGCATCAACTGGGACGATCTGCAGGGCAAGACATTCGAAACCATGCGCACCCTCGTGCCCGGCGCGATCATCGGCGCAGGAGCGGCGTTGCTGATCGCGAACGGCAGTCTCGGTTCCCTGCTGGGCAAGGATAAATCCAGGGCCGACATGCGTCGCAAGTCTTCCCGCGGCGCGGACGATTTTTCGGCGTATGACGCCGGCTACGATCCGATCGGCGACTGGGAGACGGATCGTTTCTACCGCTCGATCGAAACGACGGAGCGCGACTATCCCCGGACCGATGGCGAGAGCGACACGTCCTATCAGAACCGGCTGTCTGACCAGCACGGCATGCTGATGGGCTATAGCCGTGAGAACCACGAGGATGACCACGCGTTTCGCTCACGCGTATCGCAGGCCGTCGGCTCAATGAAAGGCAAAGTCGAATCCGCGCGCGGTCGTCTTGAGCGCGCCGCAGCGCGCGCCAAGGACAGCGTGCAGCACATGATGGGCGACGCCAAACACGGCGTTGAGCACGCCATGGGCGACGCCAAGCATGCCATGCAGAACGGCGTCTCGTCAGCCCAACACATGATGCACGACGGAGCCGATGCCGTCGGTCGCCAGGCTTCGAGGGCGGCTGGCGCCGTCAGGAGCGGCATGCGTGATGGCGTCGCCAAGGCGCAGCAGACCTATGACCACAATCCGATGCTCGGCGTCGCGCTCGGCGTTGGAATTGGCGCCCTGATCGGCGGGTTGACGCCCCTTTCGGAGCAGGAGGAGAAGATGCTGGCCAAGCCGGTTCAAAAGGCGACGCAGGCTGTCGCGCGGATGAGCGGCAAGGTTGCCGACAGCGTTGGTAACGCGTCCGACGATGTGCGTGAGGCGCTGGTGAAAGTAACTCCGCCTGCGGGCGGCATGGCTCCGGCCAACGTCATCTAGGCTCTGCTCATTCATCTGGTGAACGCCGCCGGCGGTGTCCCGGCGGCGTTTGCATGTTTCTGCGTCCAGCTCTCCTGTCGTCCGATCGCGTGGATGCATCGGGTTGACCCGGTCGGAGCCCCGCACAATGTAGACCGATGAGTCACATTGCTGGACATGTCGCGCCTCGTTTCAAACCCGTTCGTGAAGCCTTCGAGGCCATTTTCGAGGAGGGCATGGAACTCGGCGCAGGCTTCGCCGTCTATCTGGGTGATGATCTTGTCGTCGATCTCCAGGGCGGGTTTTCCGATCGCCAGAAGACGTCTCCGTGGGAAGCGCGCACGCTCTGCCCTGTCTTCTCCACAACCAAGCCTATCGCGGCGCTGGTCATCGCTTTGCTGGCCGATCGCGGGCTGATCGACTACGACAAGAAGCTGTCATTCTACTGGCCGGAATTCGGCGTTGAAGGCAAGGGCGCGATCACCGTCGCCGAAGCCCTCTCCCATCAAGGCGGCGTGCCGGGGTTTCCTGATCCCATCGATCCTGATCTCTGGCTCGATGCGCCGGCGCTCGGCGTCGAACTCGCGAAATTGAAGCCCATGTGGGCCGTGGGTGAAGGGTCCGGCTACCACCCGCTGACCTGGGGCTACATGGCCGGGGAGCTCGCGCGCCGCGTGGATGGACGCACTCTTGGACGGATCCTCCGCGAGGATATCTGCGAACCGCTTGGCGTCGATTTCTGGATCGGAACTCCCGCCAGCGAGCATTTGCGCTGCGCGCAGATGATGAAGCCGAAACTGCCGACCCGGTTCGGTCCGATGAATGATGCGCTGAAGGCCGCCTTCCTGACGCCTTGGGCGGCGCCCAATCGCGGCGGGGCCGCCTGGCGCGAGGCCGAGATCCCTTCCGCCAATGGGCATGGCACGGCCGCCGGCACGGCGCGGCTCTATTCAGCCTTTGCACTCAAGGGACGCATCGGGAAGACACGTCTGATGTCGGAAGAAATCTGGAAGGAACTTATCCGCGAGCGTGTCTCCGGCCCCGACCTGATCCTGCCTGGCCTTGTCTCCTTCGCGGCTGGCGTCATGCGCAATCTCCCCCTCATTTATGGCCCTAATCCAGATACGCTGGGCCATTCCGGCTGGGGCGGCTCCGGGGCGTTCGGCGATCCGGACACGGGCCTTTCGGCCGCCTACGTCATGAATCGGCAGGGCTCGCACCTGCTGGAGGACGACCGCCGAGAGCGGTTGATCACGGCGCTATACGCCTGTCTCTAAACGTCATTCTGCGGCCAGAAACTCGGCTGGCGCGCCAGGTTTCAGCATCACTGCCGTCAGCGGGCCGCCATAGCATGCGGCGGTATCGACGTTGATGCGTCGAGCCGTGACCTCGGGGCTGAAACTGACTGGCGTATGTCCGTGAACCACCCTCAAACCCCGTAGTTCAGGCCGGTCGGGCCAGGCGTCGTCGTTCTTGAATCGCGCCGTGCGCGTCCACAGCCTCACCTCCCTTGAACAATCGGGAAATCTGTCAGGATCGATCCCGGCATGGACAAAGGCGAGACCGCGCTGGGCGTCATGATGCAGGCTGGGCAATCGGCGCAGCCATTCGATATGTTCACGCGGTACGTGTTCGGCCAACTTGTCGGCCTCGCCGGGCGCTAGCCCGTAACTCGCCAGCGTCTGGCTCCCGCCGGACGTCAACCAGTGGTCGGATGGCCGCCGTAACTGCTCGAGCAGCGTCTCCTCGTGGTTGCCCATCAGGGAGATCACGCTGGTCAAAGGGTCGCCCGCGAACTGCGCTTCAAGATTGAAGACACGTTCAATCACGCCCCTGCTGTCGGGTCCCCGGTCCACATAATCTCCGAGATGGACGATTGTCGCTGGCTGGCTCTCGAAGGCGATGTGATCGAGAATCGCCGCGTGCAGGCTGGCGAGCTTGGCCGCCTCGCCGTGAATGTCGCCGATGGCGAAATAGGTCGTGTTGCTCACCACGAATGTCCTTTAACGCCCAAAAATGGACGCTGCGTCGGATGCGTCTTGCGCGCAACGGCAAACCCAGGTCTCGAAGATGAAGGGAATTTGGGAAGAAGCGGGGCGCCCACATCTTCGTGCAATCGGCCTGACGAGGGGCCGGGAAAGCAAAAAATTATCGAGACTGGATTCCGGGAAAGACGTCAGGCTCAGGGCTGAATCGACGCAAGCCTCGCGAGGATCGCTTCGCCGCCCGCGCCGCCTTCGCCGCGCACATCCTTGGCGTGGAGCGCCACTAGCGTCGCCAGATACGCCCGGCAGACGGTCAGCGTCTTGTCGTCCAGAGGGTTGGCGCCCCGGCGCAGGGCTTCCGCCAGGCTGCGTGCGATCCTGCCCAGCAAGGGATATCCGAGCACCCCCGCGAGACCAGCGACGTCGTGCATCGGCGCGTAGACGATTTCGCGGACGAGTTCGCCTGGCGCCGCCGTCGCGACAATCTTCTGAAGACGCGACAAATCTCCCTCGGCCTGTGTGTACCAGTCGGACCGGGCGGCCTCCCATTCGGGTGAGGCCAGCGGATCGGCGGACGTACTCATCGGTGCTCCCTCTTTGGTGTCGGTCCATGGTGAAGGCCGGTCCGCTCCACCGCGACGATCATGGCGGCAATTCCTTAACGCATGCCTATCCGGGCGACCGACAAGCCGCGAATCGACGGCGAAGGAAAGGTTAAGGGTGCGGAAAGCGTGGCGCCGGACTTGCGAGATGTCTCATGAATTCGTCTCCGCGAATTCCACATGGCGACCTTGCCCCGCCGTTCTCTCCGCATGGAGCGAGAGACGGCGGGGTCTTCGGCGGCCCATTGGACTCAGGTTGCTCGACTTGCGGCTGCGGCACGGGCGCGATCGAGCCGCCAGGCGGCAAATGTAAAGATCACGACGCCCGCCCAGATCAGCCCGAAAGTCACGGCATGGGCCGGAGTGAAGATTTCCCCGTAGGCAAGCGCGATCGCGAATTGCAGGCTCGGCCCGATATACTGCAGCGCGGCGATCGTCGAGAGATGCAGGCGCCGAGCGCCGATGGCGAAGAGGATCAGCGGAGCGGCCGTCACCGGTCCCGCCAGCAGAAGCAGCAAGACGTGCCGCAGCTCGCCTGATCCGAAGAGCGCCGTCGCCGGCGGCAAGCCGAACGCCAGATAGGCGCAGGCGAACGGCGCGAGCCAGAGCGCTTCAAGCGCGAAGCCGACGCGGCTGTCGACGGGTATGCGCTTGCGGATGACGCCGTAGATCGCGAACGTTACGGCCAGCGAGAGCGAGATCCAGGGGAATTCACCGACAACCACCGCCTGGTTGAGAACGCCGAGACCGGCCAGGACGAACGCCAGCATCTGTAGCCGGCTGAATCGCTCGCCGAAGAACAGCGCGGCGAACAGGAAGCTGATCAGGGGATTGATGAAATAGCCAAGACTGCCCTGCAGGATGTGGCCTTCGGTCACCGCCCAGATGTAGATCGTCCAGTTGATCGCGACGGCCGCTCCCGACGCCAGAAGCCCCAGCAGGATCATGGGCGAATGCCTGAGCGCAAAAGCCTCGCGCGACTTGCCGGCGGCGACGATCAGCAGCAGCGCGGTCGGGACTGACCAGACGATGCGGTGGGCGAGGATCATCAAGGGCGGGGTGTCGCCCAGCAGCTTGAAGTAGACCGGCAGGAATCCCCAGAGAACGTAGGCGCCAATGGCGGCGAGAAAGCCCGAGCGGATATCAGGCGTCATCGGCGGGTGGAGGGTTCGGTTCAGAGGCATGGCGGGGTGCATAGGGTTTTGGAGGCTGGCGTGGAGCCGGAATTCCGACGCCGCATCGCGCGGGTCTTCGGGGCCGCGATCAGCCGGTCTTGCCGGGCTTAAGCACGCCGCGATTGAGGAGCAATTCGGCGATCTGCACCGCGTTCAGCGCCGCTCCCTTGCGCAGATTGTCGGCGACGATCCACATCGACAGACCGTTCTCGACCGACCTGTCCTCGCGGATCCGCGAGACATAAGTCGCCCATTCGCCGACGGATTCGACCGGCGTGATGTAGCCCTCGTCCTCGCGCTTGTCGATAACCATGACGCCCGGCGCCTCGCGGAGAAGCTTGCGCGCGTCCGCCGCCGAAAGCGGGCTGGCGAGCTGCAGATGCACCGCTTCGCAGTGACCGACAAAGACGGGGGCCTGCACGCAGGTGGCGGACACCTGGATGTCCGGGTCGAGGATTTTCTGCGTCTCGACCCGCAACTGCCATTCCTCCGTCGTCGAGCCGTCCTCCATGAAATCACCGATGTGGGGAATGATGTTGAAGGCGATCTGCTTGGTGAAGAATTTGGGCTCGACCCCTTGGTTAACGAAAATGCCCTTGGTCTGCGTCCACAGCTCGTCCATCGCCTCGCGGCCGGCCCCGGACGCCGACTGGTAGGTCGCCACCACGACGCGCTCGACCCCCACGGCGTCGTGGATGGGCTTGAGCGCCACGACCAGTTGAGATGTCGCGCTGTTGGGATTGGCGATGATCCGCTTCTTCGCCCAGCCATTGACGGCGCCAGCGTTTACCTCCGGAACCACCAGGGGCACGTCCTTGTCCATCCGGAAGGCGGCGGAGTTGTCGATCACGATGCAGCCCCTGGCCGTTAATTTGGGCGCCCAGGCCTTCGCGGCTTTCGCGCCAGCCGACATCAGGCAGAGTTGCACCGTTGACCAGTCGATGCTTTCGACATCCTTGGTCTTCAGTTCCCGCTCGCCAAAACTCACCTCCTTGCCAAGCGATCGCCGCGTCGCGACTGCGAACACCTCGTCGGCTGGAAAAGCCCGTTCAGCCAGAACGTTGAGCATTTCGCGGCCGACATTTCCGGTGGCCCCGAGGACGGCGACGCGAAGTCCCATGTCGATCTCCGATTTTCCGCGCGCGCTACGAAGCCCGGCGCCCTGTGATCACATTCCTGCGGATAGCGAGCCAATATGGGTGCAGGGCGCTCGCCTGTGAGTCCCGCCCGTGTATAAGAGTGCGATGGCGTAGAGCGTGAGCGGCAGTACCGACTATTCGCGCAGGGTCCGACTTGCAAGCCATGCCCCTAGGCCGGCCCTACGCCCTGGCAGGAACCGATCCATGTCCGACATCGCCGACCTCGTCGCCCGCTATGTCGAGCGCTACAATTCGAACGACGTCGAAGGCATGCTGGATTGCTGCAATGACGATGTGGTGTTCGAGACCATTTCCAACCCCGGCGGCTCGATCAGGCTGAACGGCAAGGACGAAATGCGGGAAGTGCTGGAGGCGACGACGCGGGCCTTTCGCGAGCGGCGGCATCAGCTGGTGGGGATCATCGTTGACGGTCACAGAGCTGCGGCCGAGACAGTCTTTTCAGGCGTCGCCGCCGCGGAGTTGGGCCAGCAGGTACGCTCGGGCGAGCATGTCTCGATCCGGGGAGCGACGATCTTCGAGGTGCGAGGCGGCCGGCTGGGACGCATCTGCGATTACAGCTGACCCCGGGGAGCGAGCCTTGTTTTCTCCTGTTCGCCGGGTGTGCTCCGGGAGATCGACCACGCTTCCGTCGCGCGTCATTGATGGCCGCTCGATCTAGCACTTCTCGCGCCTTCTCAACTGCTCTAAACATAGTCCCGCCAGGCGAAGTCAACCGCCGGGGAGACGTCAGGCCGGGGAAACGTCGACAATGAAACGGTTGTTTGCCACTGCTCTTGCGCTGGGTCTATCGGCCTGCGCCACGACGGGCGACGACCGGCCGACGAAATCCTGGCGTAAGATCAGCCAGGTCGAGCAGCGTTTCGCCATCTTCCTCAACGAGCCGGGTTCACCCAAGACCGGCGATCTCGTCACATTTCGGCTGGCCTATGTCTACATCCCCGGCGAGGTGACCTATCAGAACAAACCCGTCGCCTGGCAGGAATACGCCGCCATGACAGTCAATTGCGCGAGCCAGCAACTACGCGCCGGACCTCGAACGCGCTATTCCCCCGACGGGGCCGTCCTAGCGTCGGACGACGACCAGACATTCACCGCCATTGTGGCGGGCACGGCGGCGGACAAGGCCGCCCGGGCGCGCTGCGAGGGTGGGGCTGGCGAGGCGGTTTTCAGGGTGAAGGACGGTCCGGCCTGGACAAGCGCCGCCCGAACCCACATCGCATCGACGCCGCCCGGTCCCTGAACGGGGCCGGCGACTTCAGGCGCTCCAGACGCCAAGATTGTTGCCGCCGGGCTCCCGGAAGTGAAACCGGCGCCCGCCCGGGAAAACAAAGATCGGCTTTACGATCTCGCCACCTGCCGCCGTCAACTCCGCCATCGCCGCCTCAAGGTCATCCGCCTTGAGGATCACCAGCGGCGCCTTGGTCTGCTCGGCTGGATCGCTCGGGACGTCGCCATCGATGCCGGAATTGGTCATCGCGGCGTAGGCCGGCCCATAGTTCTGGAAAGTCCAGCCGAGCGTAGTTTCGAAGAATGCGCGGCTTGCGGCAACGTCGGGCGAGGCCAACTTGATATAGTCGATCTTCAGGTGCACGTGCGCCTCTTTTACGATCGATGTCTGTTCTGGCAAGTCCGGACGTGCCCCGGCAATCTGGAAGCCGACACCTAGAGGTTCGCGATCACCGCATCGCCCATTTGCTTGGTGGTCAACTGGCCCCCGAGATCGGCCGTCCGCGCGCCGGCCGCCAGCGCGGCGTCGACCGCGCGCCATACGCGATCGGCGGCGTCGGGCCGGCGAAGGCTCCAGCGGAGCGCCATCTCCAGCGAAAGGATCGCCGCGCAGGGATTGGCGGCGCCTTGCCCCGCAATGTCCGGCGCCGATCCGTGAACCGGTTCGTAAAGCCCGGGCGTCCCGGGCTCGCCCAGCGCCGCCGACGGCAGCATGCCTATCGATCCGGTCAGCATCGCGGCCTCGTCGGAGAGAATGTCCCCGAAGAGATTGTCGGCAAGGATGACGTTAAAGTCCTTGGGGGCCTTCACCAGATGCATGGCGCAGGCGTCGGCGTACATGTGGGTCAGTGGCACGTCTCCGAATTCTTCCTGGTGCAGCTTCGTCACTTCCTCGCGCCACAGCACGCCCGATTCCATCACATTGGCCTTCTCGCAGCTCAGGACGCCGCCAAAGCGCGCGCCCGTGCCTCTGCCGTCTTTCAGGCGCCGGCGCGCGAGTTCGAAGGCGACGCGCGCCACACGCCTGATCTCGCCGGAGGTGTAGGATTGGGTGTCGAAGCCGCGCCGCTCGCCGCTCGGCAGGGTCTCGATGCCGCGCGGCTGACCGAAATACACGCCCGACGTCAGCTCCCGCACGATGAGAATGTCGAGCCCCTCGACCAGAGCGGTCTTCAGCGCAGAGGCGGACGCCAGGGCGGGAAAACAGAAAGCCGGCCTCAGATTGGCGTAGACGTCGAGGCTCTTGCGCAGGGCAAGCAGACCTGCCTCCGGCCGTTTGTCGCGCGGTGCGCCATCCCATCGGGGACCTCCGACGGCGCCCATCAGGATCGCGTCGGACCGCCTCGCCCGCGCGAGTTCGCTCGCCGTCAGCGGTTCGCTGTGCGCGTCGAAACTCGCCCCGCCCAGGAGACCTTCCTCCAACACAAGGTCCGGAGCGACGATCTCCGCGACGCGCCGCGCCTCGGCCGTGACTTCGGG
>JAWXBJ010000047.1:0-4923 GCA_034439955.1 Alphaproteobacteria bacterium | reverse complement strand
GCGCCGCATGCGGCGCAAACGTGTCCTGGAGCTCGGCGCTCCATCCATAGTCTTCGATCATGTGAAACAATCCAGCAGCAATGAGAAAGTTACTGCCGCTGGGGGACGCGCCTTCAGAGGAGGCGCAGGCCAGCGGCGCGGCGGAAGCCGGCGTGAACAATGACTGTCATCTGGCGTCTCCCTCTGCTGGCGCTGGACCCAAATCCTTCCGCCAATCCTCCCATTGCGTCAAGCTTTGAGAGGTCACCGTCGCGGGCCTCTCCCGACCATGAAGAGGGCTGGTGCGTACCGCTCTTGACGGCCCCGCCCGAAATGACGCGATGTCCCCCCGCAACAGCTTGCCCGCAATACCTTGCCCGCAATACCTTGAAGGATACCGCATGAGAAACGCCGCTGCGCTTGTCACCCTGGCCGCCGCTCTTGGCCTTGCCGGTCCAGTCCTCGCGCAACAGGCGCCGACGGCCACGCCCGAGCAGATCGCCGCAGCCGCCATCGAGGACCAGCTCGGCGACGCCAAATGCGGCGTGCCCCGCAACGCCGCCGACGACTACCGTCCCAAGGCGCTCTTTCCCGACCAGACCCGCGCGCCGCGCGTCTCCGGCAAACAGAGCTTCAAGGTCGAGACGGTGGCCGCCGGACTTCCCAGCGCCTGGGGCCTCGCCTTCCTGCCCTCCGGCAACATGCTGGTGACCATAAGGGCGGGCGGCCTGCGCACCGTGACCCCGGACGGCAAGGTTTCCGAGCCGCTGGCCGGCACGCCCGCGATCAAGACCCCGATCCGCCTCTTCGGCATGCACGACGTCATCCTCGACAAGGATTTCGCGACCAACCGCACGCTCTATTTCGCTTATGTGACGGAATCGGCTACGGGCGTTCCCAACACCGGCTATGTCGCCAGCGCCAAACTCGCCGCCGATGAAAAATCCATCACCGACCTCAAGGTTCTGAAGGAAGGCGCGATGACGCCCCGGCGCGTCGCGCAGATGAAGGACGGCACGCTCCTCGTCGTCACCGCCGACGTCGTGACGCCTTATCCCAGCGCCCAGTCCATGAAGAGCGCGCAGGGCAAGGTTCTGCGCATCAACACCGACGGCTCGATCCCGAAAGATAATCCCTATCTCTCCACCCCTGACGCCGATCCCTCGATCTACGCGGTGGGCTTCCGCGACGCGCAGGGCATGACCTTCCATCCCGTGACCGGCGAGCCCTGGCTGATCGAGAACCATCCGCGTGGCGGCGACGAGCTCAACATCGTCAAGCCGGGAGTGAATTACGGCTTCCCGCTGGTCAGCTATGGCCGCGACAATGACGGCAAGCTCCTCAATGGCGGCAAGACGCAGCAGGACGGCCTCGAACAGCCTGTCTATTTCTGGACGCCCTCGGTCGCCTTCTCCGGCATGACGATCTACTCGGGAGACAAGCTGCCCGGCTGGAAGGACAGCGTGTTCCTCGGCGGGCTCTCCGGCATGCAGCTCGTGCGTCTCGAGATGAAGGGTGGCCGTGTCGTCGGCGAGGAAAAACTCCTCCGCGACCGCTGCAAGCGCCTGCGCGACGTGCGCCAGGGCCCTGACGGCCTCCTCTATGTCCTCACCGACGGCGCCGATGGCGAGATCCTGCGAATTTCTCCAAGCTAGGCGAAACTCCTCTCCCTGAAAGGGGGGGTTGGGAGGGGGTCCTGCACGCAGCGCGACTCCTCCCCCTCTCAGGGCAGGGCTAACGCCTATGGGGGCAAAGCATTCAGTAAAGTCATTCTCGGGCAAACGAAGCGCGACCCGGGAATCTTGCCTTGCTTCCTCCTCCCCCTGCAAGGCGGAGGTTGGGAGGGGGTCACACGGAGGGCTGTCACCCAGCGGGAGGAGCCCTTGAAGCCTGCCTGACCTCTGCTACCCTCCCAGCCCGTGGGGACAGGCCAGATGCACACCGACTACCTCATCGTCGGCTGCGGCGCGCTCGGCATGTCGGCGGCTGACCAGCTCCTGGAGGAGACCGACGCGACAATTGTGATGGTCGATCGGCGTCACGCGCCCGGCGGCCACTGGAACGACGCCTATCCGTTCGTGCGCCTGCACCAGCCCTCGGCCTTCTACGGGACCGGGTCGCGACAGCTGGGCGCCAACCGCATCGACGAGACCGGGTTCAACGCCGGCTATTACGAGCTGGCCTCCGGACCCGAACTCCTCTGCTATTTCGACGGGCTGATGCGCGAGCGCTTTCTGCCCTCGGACCGCGTCCGCTATTTCCCCATGAGCGAGCATCAAGGCGATGGCCGCGTCGTCTCGCTTCTCTCGGGCGAGGTCCGGACCATCGAGGTCCGCAAGAAGACGATCGACGCAACCTTCTTCAACGCGGCGCTTCCCTCAACCCATCCCCCCGCTTACGCGGTCGCCGACGGCGTCAGGGTCGTCCCGCCCAACGCCCTCCCCAGCGAAGCTCCCCGCTTCGCCCGCTACACCCTCGTCGGCGGCGGCAAGACCGCGATGGACGCCGGCGTCTGGCTCCTCCAGCACGGAGCGCGGCCCGACGCCATCCGCTGGATCGCGCCGCGTGCTTCGTGGCTGATCAACCGCGAGACCACCCAGCCCGGCGAGGCCTTCTTCCACCGCTTCATCGGGTCGCGGGCCGCCCAGCTCGAAGCGTCCGCGGCCGCCACATCCGTTGAGGACCTGTTCGACCGGCTGGAGGCCTCCGGCCAGCTCCTGCGTATCGACAGGCACGTCCGCCCGACCATGTATCGCGGCGCCACGATTTCCGTCGCCGAGGTCGCGCTGCTGTCGGCCATCGGCGATGTCGTGCGCATGGGCCGCGTCCGACGGATCGAACGCGACCGGGTCGTCCTTGAACACGGCGAGATGTCGGCTGCGACCGACACTCTCTATATCGACTGCTCCGCCAACGCGCTCGGAACCCGCCCCGCCGAACCGGTCTTCTCGGAGGGTCGGATCACCATCCAGATGGTCCGCGCCGGCCTCCTCACCCTCAGCGCCGCCGTCATCGCCCATATGGAGGCGGCCTATGCCGGCGACGCGGAGAAGAATTATCTCTGCCCGCCCATCCCGGTGGCCGACACCCACACGGACTGGCTGCGCCTCACCCTCGCCGATCTGGAAGTCCAGCGCCGATGGGCCGCCGATCCGTCTCTGAAACGCTGGGTTCAGCACCACAGGCTGTCGGGTTCGCCCGTGCGCGCGCCCGACGGCGGCCAGCCCGATCCTGAAGCTCTCGCCATCCGCCAGCGTATCCGCGACGCCAGCGCACCCGCCCGCGCCAATCTCGAACGCCTGCTCCAGACGTGAGCGTGACTCGGCCCCTGCAAAGGACAAGTTGGGCGAGCTCCCCTCATCCTGAGGCCGCGCGAAGCGCGGGGACTCGAAGGACGAGGCAGCCAATTCACGCCTCGCCCGACTGATGCTTAAGCGCTTTCCGGCGAACCGGAACCGGTTCTCCGTCAGAAAACGCGACCAAACTAGAATCTTGAGCATTCTGGCGACTCGAAGATCGCCTGAAATGCTATAGAAACGCCTCATGGCCGACGGACTCTATGACACCGACTTCTACCAGTGGACCCGCCAGCAGGCCGATCTCCTGCGTTCGCGGGATGCCGCCTCGAACGCGCTCGACTGGGAACGGCTTGCCGAGGAAATCGAGGACATGGGGAAATCGGAAGCGCATGCCTGCGAAAGCCACATTTCCAGCGTCCTCCTTCATTTCCTGAAGCTGCATCTCGTCCGCGACCGTCAGCCCGAGCGCCATTGGCGGGTGGAGATCAAAAGCTTCCGCATCGCACTCAGGCGTCGCCTCTCTCCCAGTCTTGAAGCACGACTCGTAGGCCAGATCGCAAGTCTCTACGCCGATGCTCTCGCTCTTTTCGTCCTGCAGTTCGAACCCGACCAGCTCATCGCGCCCGCGCCAGACGACAGCCCCTGGTCTTTCGAGGATGTGCTGGGACGCGGCGAGGACTGGCTTCCGGAAACCGCCTCGATCGCCTGACTTTCACGCGGGCGCTTTCTCGCAGGACGTCCCCTCATCCTGAGCCGGGCCAAAGGCCCGAGTCGAAGGACGAGGGCGAGCTACTCGCCCGTCGAAACCGCCGGCCCCGCGATGAATTTGATTCCCGCCGCCCCGTCCCACTGCCAGATCACCTCCGCCCATGTGCTGAGCGGCAGGCTGGGCTCCGTCAGATAGAGCCTCTTCGACAGCGTGTGCTTGCGGAAGAATTCGATGCGCGCCCCGTTCGCGCTGACATTCTTCATCACGACCTTGAACACCTCGCCGGCCGGCAGGACGACGCTGGCCGGCTTGAAAGCGGGCGCGCGCGCAGCCCGGTCTTTCCGGTCCGATGCATCGCAATAGACCGAAGCCTCCAGGGCGGGCGACGCCGCGATGGCGCCGATCCGGTTCGTGAGCGCGGCGGCGGTCTTGGGGGTGGGTTTGCTGAACATCTGATCGCGAGATTACGTGCCGGACGGAAATATTCCCTGAACGCGCCTTACGCTATTCGCGGATTCTGACCTTCGCCGCCGCCTGATTGCCGACCCCTTCGGGCACGGGAACATCGCTGAGGGCATAGTCGGTGTTGAGGACGACTTCAGGTCCTTCGGCCAGCTCGAACTCCCGGGCCACGATCACCGTGTATTCCGAGGCCGCCGCGATCGGCTTGTCGCCGTCGATCAGAAGCTTGTTGCGCGAGATGTAGATGGTTCCGACCAGCTTCTGGGCGTTGTCGCTGCGGATGCGGTGCTCCTGGATCTTTATTTTCAGGGCTTTGCCCACGCCCTTCACCTTGCCGATCGTCTCGCCCAGATCCTCATCGTCGTCATCGTCCTCATTGACCCAGCCCCCTGAAATCCGGCCACGAATTTGCAGAGTCCTCGATAGAGAGGATGCAAGATGCGCAAGAGCAGATTTTCGGAAGAGCAGATCATC
>JAWXBJ010000046.1:0-4228 GCA_034439955.1 Alphaproteobacteria bacterium | reverse complement strand
CGGCCGTCGGATCACCGAGCCGACTGCCGGGCCATTGTTTGAGGACCATACTGGCGATGGCGATCAGGCCAGCGGCACGATTTACGTCCTGCGCAGCAAGTCCGACCATCCGCTCGTCGCGGCCAACCGCGACGTTCTGCACAAGATCGGCGTCACCGGGGGCAACGTGGCGCGGCGCATCGCCAACGTCAAACTCGACCCGACCTTCCTCATGTCCGACGTTGAAATCGTCGCCACCTATGAGTTGTTCAACATCAATCGCACGAAACTCGAAAACCTGATTCACCGCGTCTTCGATCCCGCCCGGTTAGACATTGAAATCGAGGATCGCTTCGGCAATCCGGTAATCCCGCGCGAATGGTTCCTTGTCCCGCGTTTCGTCGTCGACGAAGCGGTTGAGCGGATCAAGAACGGAACGATCACCGATTACATTTATGACCCGAAAACCGCCCGCCTGATTCAGCGCGGAAGCGAGGGCTGATTGTGGGGGCGATGGTATGACGACCGAAGCCGAAGCGCTTGCCAGTATCCTTGCGTGGTCTGCCGACAGTCCGGGCTGGCAGCGCGATGTGTTGCGCCGGCTCGCAACGCAGGCGGCCTTGGAACCAGCCGAAATCGACGAACTGGTTGCTATCTGCAAGGGAAACAGCCCGGCGGTGCCACTGGAAGCCGAGCATTTGCGCGATCCGAATCGCGATCAGGGCGAAGTTTATCTGCGGCAGGTGCATGGCGTGCGACACGTCAATGCTCTGGCCCCCGACCAGCGGTTGACGCTTCACCGTGTAGGTCTGACCATCATCTACGGCGACAACGGATCGGGAAAATCCGGTTACGCGCGTATCCTCAAAAGGGCTTGCCGCGCCCGTATGCCCGGCCGCGTCGAGGAAATCATACCTGACATCTATGACCCCGCGCCGGGCACGCCGAGCGCCACGATTGAATACGCGATCAGCGGCCAGAACCGCGCCTACGCATGGCAGCTTGGGCAGGCCGCCGATACTGCGCTGTCGGCCATCAGTGTTTTCGATTCACGGACTGCCAACGTCCACGTCGATGAAACCAATGACGTGGCCTACACGCCGTTCCCGCTCAAGTTGCTTGGAGCGCTGGCCCAGCTCTGCAAGTCGGTCAAGGATAAGCTGGCCGCCGAAGTCACGCAGATAAAGGCGCACACGCCCGAAGCGATTAGGACACCGGCGTGTAGCCGGGAAACGGTGGTCGGCCAGCTTATGACCCGGCTCGCCGCCAACACCGACCCTGCTACAGTCGAAACGCTGGCAGCGCTCACCCAAGCAGAGCAAGATCGGTTGGCCCAGCTCACGGCAGACCTTGCCGGCGATCCCGCCCGCGCGGCGCGTCAGCTCGCCGCATTGAAGGCCAAGGTTGGGGGGCACATTGCGCGCCTCGACCGGCTGTTTGCTTCGATCAGTGACGATGCCGCCAACAACTTGCGCCGGCTTGCCGCCGAGAGCGACGCCGCGCGACGGGCGGCGGAAGCTGCCTCCGGCGCGCTTTTTCGCGACGAGCCGTTGCCGCAGATCGGATCGGAGGTTTGGCAGGCGCTATGGGCGAGCGCACGAGCTTTTTCCGATGAGGAAGCCTATCGCGACCGGCGCTTCCCTGCCACCGACCCCGGCAGCGTTTGCGTGCTTTGCCAGCAGGAATTGACCCCTGTTGCCGCAGACCGCCTGAACCGCTTCGAGGCTTTCGTGCGCGACGACAGCCAGCAGCGCGCCGGGACTGCTCGGGCCGCATACGATACGGTGCTTGCGACGTTTGAGGCCTACGCGCTTTCGTTAGCCGAGCTTGCGAACATCATGGCCACCATCCGCGACGAGCTGCGACAGGACGGTGTGGCGACGGAGGTGAAGGACGCTGCCCTGCGCGCCTTGTGGCGTCATCGCCAGATCAGGCAACGCCATGCAAATCCTGCCGCCGTGTTTGACGCGCCGATTGCCCCCTATGCGCGTCAGGCGCTGGCCGATCAGGTCACCGAAGTTGAAGCCCGGGCGAACGGCCTTGCCGCCGAGGCTGGCTCTCCGGCCCGCTCCGCGTTGCTCGCCGAAAAGGCCGAGCTTGCGGATCGGCAATGGCTTCGCGGCATCAGGGCAGATGTTCTCGCCGAGATCAGCCGCCTCAAACAGATCACGCGGCTCGAGGCCGCCCAGCGGGACGCCGCTACCAACCGCATCACCGCCAAGAGCACCGAGATCGCGCAGGCATTGGTGACGGACGCGCTCCGCGCGCAGTTCGCGCGCGAGGTGGCGAACTTCGAGATCGCCAGCCTCGCCGTTGAGTTGCTCCAACAGAACAGCGTTCAGGGAATCCCGCGTTTCAAGGTCGCGCTGACCCGAAAACCGAATGCTGCAGTGGGACAGGTCTTGAGCGAAGGCGAGCATCGCTGCGTCGCCCTGGCCGCCTTCATGGCCGAACTCGCCACCACCGAGAACAAATCCGGTATCGTATTTGATGATCCTGTTTCGTCGCTCGACCATATGCACCGGGAGGCCGTCGCCAAGCGCCTGATCGCCGAAGCCGCGCACCGTCAGGTCATCGTCTTTACCCATGACCTCGCGTTTCTGTTCGAGTTGACCCGTGCGGCGGATGACGCCCAGCCTAAGCCGCAAGTTGCGATCAGCTCCGTCAGCCGGGGCACTGACAAGGCCGGCTTTTGCCGCAGCGAGCCACCATTCAAAGCGCGGCGGGTCAGCGACATCACGGCGAGCTTGACCAATCAGCTCGCTAACGAACGCTATCATTTCGAGCAAGGCAACGTGGACGAATGGCGCAGAACCGTCAAATTCATCGCAGGCACGTTGCGCGATACGTGGGAGATTGCGGTTGAGGAAGTTGTCGGATACGTGATCCGCCGTCTGTCCAACGAAGTGAAAACGCCAGGCTTGGTCAAGCTGACAGCGATCACCGTTCCCGATTGCGAGGCCATGCGGGACGGGTTTGGCCGTTGCTCCGAGTTGCTGCACAGCGCTGCCGCCGCGCTGAATCGCCCGCTGCCAAGACCGGAAGCGCTATCGGCCGAGATTGATGCCCTTTCCGCCTGGGCGAACGATCTCCGTCAGCGCCAGGGCGCTGCAAAGCTGCCCTGATCGCGGCCTCCAAAGGGGCCACTGCGAAGAGCCAACAGACTCCGCAAGGGGAGTTCCTCGATCCTGCGGCTCGCCGCTGTCGCGCCTGATGAACGCCAGTTATGCGTCACGGGAACCCACCATTGTCGTTCTACACAAAGGGTTGATGCGCCGCCGAATGACGCTGTAACCCGACGATCTTGACGCACCGAACAGCGTTCCCGTTGCACCAGATTGCCAGCGTGGCGGCGCATCGAACGCCCGCCCAACGGTCTTCTCATGGATGGATCAGCCGCAGCAGAATAGCGCGTCGAGTGCAAATCGGCTGCTGATGGGCCACAAGAATTGTGCAGCTTTTTGTATAGCAGTTTGCAGGTGAATCGCCGTTGAGATTCGGGGTTGGAGATAGGGTCAGAAGCGGAAGAATAAGACCGTAATAGGACGGCAAGATAAAAGAGGCTCGCCTGTCGAACCCCAAGCCATTGATATGGCCTGTGTTTCGGCGTGCCGTTCGGTCGGGTCGCGTGCCGCTCTTCGGCTATTTGCCAATGAATTCAACGAGATTTCCGGCACGGTGGCGTTTCAGGCCATGTGCTGCTTACCCTTGATGGGGCCGGACCCGCGCCATCCCCTCAAGGCCGAGCCGCTTCGCGGTGGCGCGTGCCGCGCCAGCCTTGACCGGCTGTCGCCGGCCCGGCAGGGGCTTGGAAGCAGATAAGGCGGATTGGGAGCGCGGGCGCTCCAATTGCCACGGATGGGCAGCATGGGTGATATGATCCAATGGATTATATTTCCGCTTGCCTAAACTGACCCATTGGAGTAGCATTTCTCATGGCTCATACGGTTCCGATCAGCGTCGTTGAGACCCCGGAGTTTCTGGCCGCGACCCGCAAGCTGATGACCGACGACGCGCGGGCGCTTCTGGTGGATTATCTCGCCTACAACCCCACGTCCGGCGACCTGGTTCCCGGAACGGGTGGCGTGCGGAAGCTGCGGTGGGGTTTGCAGGGACGAGGCAAGCGCGGCGGCGCGCGGGTGGTCTATTTCCATCACGATGCAGGCATGCCGCTCTTCGCACTCACCGCCTACGCCAAGAACGAGCGGGCCGATTTGAGCCAGCAGGATCGCAATGACTTCCGGCAGCT
>JAWXBJ010000045.1:0-8959 GCA_034439955.1 Alphaproteobacteria bacterium | reverse complement strand
CACTTCCATTTCACCCCGACCAGCGCCTCATGGCTCAACCAAGTCGAAATCTGGTTCTCCATCCTGCAGGGTAAATCGCTCTCCGGCGCTTCGTTCACCTCCGTCGCCCAGCTCAAGGACCACATCGATGCTTTCATCCCGACCTACAACGAAAACGCCGTGCCCTTCGTCTGGACCAAGGCAAAGGTCCGCCAACGACGCTTCAAAGGTCGCCGTATAAGCCAACTATGATTCCAGGCACTAGCGCATCCTCGATCTGCGCCTCGACCGAGGCTGGCCGGCAGTAGAGACGGCCATCCTCCCTCGAGCAAGTCAGCGGCGGTATCGCCATTCTAGCCCCTTGAAAATATTTGCCCTGCAGCGTTGCAAAGACGAGCAATCGGCCGGTCTGCAATTCAAACGAAGAATATTTTGGCCTCGTTGCTGCGGGCATTTCGAGCGCCGCGCTCACGGATTCCATGTCCCCGTGGACCATCCTTTCGCTTCTCAGGGCTAGTCGGCAGATGGGCCAATCCTGCTGGTTAGAAACATGCGCCGCTACGATAGAGCCGTTCGGAGCGATCGAAGGAGCTTCTCCGCGTCCTCTATCTTGGTCAGCAATTCGCGGTTTCCCTTAAGTTCCTGAAGCGTTGTCCAAGGAACCTGCTTCATGGACTCCAGAGCAGCGTCGAGGTCGTCCGTGAACCCATCTGACTTTGGACGATCAGGCGCGCCAAGCCTAAGCATGGCAGACTCAAGGTCTCCAGCGTCCGACATAAAATTGGCCTTGGCGACGGGGTCGGGCAGAATCACGCGCAGCTTGCGAAGATCCTTCGAGTTGGTGATGCGCTTGGCGTTCACCTTTTTCACCACCGCTTCCATCACGCTCGGGGTCAGCAGCTTTTTGCTCACCCCCATCAGCTCCCTCGCCCAGGTAATAGCGGCGCTTGGATCCCGCAGGGCGTTGAACTGCCCCGAGACGTCAAACACATCGACAAGCTTGTCCAGCTCTCTGACAGTGATACCCAGAATGTTTGCCGCGCTGGTTCTCCCCATCAGCTCGACCAAGCGATAGGCAACCATTTCCTTTTCCTTAGCGTCCCACTCCTTGCGCTGTCGGTGGATGTAGATCCAAACCCGCAGACGATCTTCCTCGCTCAGGGTCTTGTCAGTCACTTCGACCGGGATGTGGCGGTAGTCAACTTTGCCCTGTTCAACGAGCGCCTTCGAATTGGACCAGCGCCGGTGACCGTCAATAATGCGGAACTTGCCTAAAATGTCTGGATGAGGTTCGACCAGGAGCGGTTCGAACAACCCGCCGTTTGCTTCGATTTGGCGCTGAAGCTCCTCGTCGATCTTTGGCCCTATCCGAGGCTGATTGGCGTTGGGGAGAACGTCGTCAATATTGACCTTTGTGCGATAAGTCCGGAGTGTTGTCCGATCGAGTCGGCGCTCCTGCAGATTGACAATGTTGTCTCGCCCTTGTGCCGCCACGGGGTGGCTCATGACCGAATCTCAACTGCGGACGCCGTACCGATGATCGAGTCGATCTCATTGCGAAATTCGGCATGGACCTTCTGACTCGCCTTGATTGTCAAACCTTGCTGTTTCCAAACCCTCTCATGAGCGGTCCGTTCGGCGTCCTGAATGTCGAGCAGCGTTTGATTGTTAGTTTCCAGTCGTTCAAACATGCCCGAGCACTGATCCGAAGTCATGAAGTCATAGAGGGCGGCGGTCTTCTCGGCGCGTTGTTGGGCGCTCATGCGTAAGGCATGGGTCTGGACAATGTGGCGTCTCAACATTTCGACCATTGTAACTACCCGGGCTGGATTCGCGACTAATACCCCATCTTGAAAGTGGAGCTGCCGTGCGCCGTGCGGGAACTTCATGACCGTCAAGACGGCATGCTCGGCGCCCTCGGCCAACTGGTCCGCACGCAACTTCGTGACAAAGTCATTGCGCCAGGACCCATGATTCTTCGAGTCATAGATGATCTTGCCGCAGACTTGGCCCTTGTGAACGATGGCGTGAATGATGTCCGCGCCGGGCAGCCCCTTCTTCACGCGTACGATCTTGTCGTCTTCGAATTGGGCCTTCAGCGACTCGTACAGATCGATTTCGGCGCCCTCGCCAAGCTCCTCGGCGGTCTTCTTGTCGAGCGAGCGCTGTAGTCCCTCGACCTTCTCCGATAGCTTCTGCTTTTCCTCGAAGGCGGCCGACCGTTCGGCGCTGATTGCAGACACCTTGTCGGCCTCCAGTGCTTCGCGCTGCTCCTGCAGAGCTATCGCCATGGTCACTTCTTGGCGGGCCTTGGATGCTTCGGCTTCGGTTTTCACCGCCGCAGTTTGCTCTTCGGCGGCACGCCTGGCCTTTTCTGCCTCGGAAATCCGCGCCTGGGCCGCGGTGGTCGCCTCGGCTGTGGCGCGCGCCACTGCTTCCACCGACTCGCGCACCGCGTCGTCAAACTTCGTCTGCAACGCGGTGCTCGATTGCACTGCAGCCAGCCTCGCCCCTTCGGCCTCTTGAATCTTCGCGTCAGCCAAGTCCATCGCGGCTTGCGTCGCCTCTTGCCGAGCTTTGGTCACCTGCCCCGTCGTTTCTGCGCGAACTTGCTCCACCTCGGCTTGGCGATTGCGCTCGGCCTCGGCTAACTGCTCCGTCAGCTCTGTCTTAATGGCGGCGGCTGCTTTCCCAGCTGCGTCCGCTTCCGCTGTCTTCGCTCGAAGGGCCTCCTTGGCGACCCGACTAGCCTCGGCTGCTTCGTCGATCAAAGCCTTGGCGGCTAACTCCGCAACCGCCTGGGCTTCCAGCCGGGCCGACCCAACCTTCTCCTCGGTCTCAAGCCGCGCTAGATTTGCGGCGTCGGCCAGCTTGAGATTGAAGTTCTCTTGGAGCTTCGCCGTTAGTTCACTGGCGGCCCGTGCTTCCTGCTCCTCGATGCGGCGAGAGATTTCCTCAGCCCGCTCATGGGGGATAGGATGATCACAAGTCGGGCATATATCGCCGGCCAAATGCAGATGATGAACAGACGCAGCTGACTTCTGAATCGCCACGACACTCTCCGCAGATTTCTAGGACCTATTCCATCCTATTTAATCCCAGAGTCAAGCGGCTTCGTACCCGTGAACCCGTCGGGGCCGTCGGCTAAGGGCCACAGGCGTCTCTCACACGGTCAAACGTCAGGCTAGCCTGGGCTATCGCACGATTGGTTTATATACTTTTTGTTCCCTCCCGGGGGAAAAATGCCATTTAAATAGATCAGAAGCAGGTTGATAGGCAACATCAAATCGATTAATCGATATTAGAAATTGTCCCCCACAGGGGTAAAAGGCAATGCAGATCAATCTTCGCACTCTGGGGCCGAACGAAGCGAAACTGGTGCTTTCTCTGAGGGAGCAAGCGCGCGAGATCGTACGTCGGAGCGAGATTATCGACCTCTTGGGTTCGACCTCAACCGCCCGGAAGGTCATTTCCAATTTGATCCGCAAGGGGTGGCTAACTCGTCTGGTAGGCGGTCGCTACATGTTTCTCCCGCCAGAGCATGGCCCTGAGAACCTCGGCGAGAACAACGCCCTGGCGCTCGCTGCTGCCGCCGTTTCTCCCGCCTACGTCGGTTGGTGGTCGGCCGCCGCCTTCCATGGCCTCACGACCCAAAAGCCAATGTTGGTGTTCGTCGCTGTTCTGAAACAGACGCCAACGCGAATGATCGAAGGGACCGAGGTCCGGTTCGTCAAAGTCGCGCCACGGAAATTCTTCGGGTTCGAAACCTATTCCGTCTACGGCCGCAAACCGGCGATCTCGACACCGGCCAAGACCATCGTGGATTGTCTCGATCGTCCCGAACTTGCCGGGGGTCCAGCTGAATTGACGCGCATCCTTTTCGGCGCATCGGCCCAGATCGATCCACATGACCTCATCTCAGCGGCAGAGCAGATGAAGTCGGTAGCGCTGCTGCAACGTCTAGGCTTTCTAACGGACCTGATCGGCTGGACCTTGCCGACTCAGGTTGTCGACCGCCTGCATGCAGGCATTCCAAAATCCTCGCGATCGAAGTTCGGACGGATGGACCGCAAGGACGGCGACATCGGCTATGTCGCGAACTGGGGACTATTCGTGCACGCGCGGCGCTCGGACCTGCTTTCAGATACGCCTAGCCGTCAGGCCGAGGCGAGCTGATCAATGCTGAGCACCAACGACCTCCGCAAGATTGCCGCTCGTTCCGGAGCGCGGGACATCGGCAATGTCGAAATCGATGTCATCCTGACTTACCTGCTTCAGCTATTCTCGGAGCGCGGCCTTTCCGAGCACCTCGCCTTCAAGGGCGGCACGATGCTGCGAA
This sequence comes from Alphaproteobacteria bacterium, assembly GCA_034439955.1. GTDB lineage: Bacteria > Pseudomonadota > Alphaproteobacteria > Caulobacterales > Hyphomonadaceae > UBA7672. The sequence continues at coordinate 4,641 of JAWXBJ010000045.1, read as the reverse complement.
AAATGGTGTTTGGTCCACGTGGACGCCTGTCGACCGATCTCGATTTCACGCGTCGCACCGACATCTCGCTCGACGATCTTATGATGATGATGCTCAAGGCCCTGAACGAACCCTACCAGGGCCTCAGCTTTCACTATGAGAAAGACAAGGACTGGTATCTGACCGACGATGGCTGCGCCGCCAATCCTGTTTGCCGTCACGCCGACAACGATAGGGGCGTCAAGATCAAGTTGCAGGTCAGCACGCGAGAACGTCCGATCCTACCGGTCTCGGCCCAACCTCAGCTCGACCAGGACTATTTCCGGCTGCTGCCCTTCCGGCCGGCCGACATTCCAAGTCTTGCCCTGAATGAAGTGATTGCTGAAAAGATTCGCGCCGCCAGCCAGCGCTCGAAAATTCGCGACCTTCACGATCTTTCCGAGATCGGAACGCGCGCCTTGGACAAAGACACGATCCGCCCGCTTGCTGCGCTCAAACTGTGGAATAGCCGCGGTCCGGGCCTTGACTATGCCGCCTTGCGCGCTCGCATCGAGAGAGGGGACGACTATGACATCGACGACTTGAAAAATCTGCTTCGCAAGGACGAGCAACCCGATCTGAAAGCAATGATTGATCGGACGGTTAACGCATTCCAATTCCTGGCGAACCTCACAGAGACGGAGAAGATTATTGCCGCCGATCGCGCCGGACAGAAACAAGCGGACGCCGATGCTCTCATTGCGACGCTGGCAAGAAACTGAACCTGGCGTGCATATGTGTGCAGCGTCAGCGCTCCAGGAACTCCAGTTGCTCGGCGCAAGAGCGACCGGGCATGTCGCGACTGCCAGCCATCGAATGCGTGATTTCTCGACTGATCATATCCGCCGCCGCCCTTAGCGGCGCATCAGCGAGGTGGGCATATCGCTGAGTTGTCGATGCCTGCCGGTGGCCGAGAATTCCGCCAATCAAGGGCAGCCCCACACCACCGCCCGCGCCGTAACTGGCGAAAGTATGCCTGAGGTCGTGGACTCGGACATCATCCAGCTTGGCCAGTTTGCGAACCCGACCCCATTCTTTGCTTAGGCCGTCGAAATGCCCGTCCCCCCGCTGGGCGGGGAATACCCTAGCTTGATTGCTGGAAATCCACCGGCGCTGGTCCTCCAGAATGTGCATCGCCGTCCGACCTACCGGAATGATCTTTGCGCCGGTTTTGCTGGTCTCCTTGCGCAGCATTCCGTATTGGAAATCGACCTCCGACCATTTGAGGCCTTCGATCTCGCCCCGACGAGCGCCGGTGAGCAGGAGGAGCATGATGATGGTCGTGGCGGCTCCAACAGTCGGACTAAGCGCCGGCTGGTCGAGAATCTCCGCGAGCCGCTTCAGTTCCTGCGGCGAGAGATAGCGATGGCGCTGTCCGCTGGGCGCCAGGCGGACGCCAAGCGCCGGATTGCTCTCAATCAATCCCCGGTCGACCGCGTACGACAGAATCGAGGAGAACAGCCGGATTGTGCGAGTCGCTGTGCCTTCTCCTCCCCTCACGCTGATCACGCCGCGCTTGCGCCCCTTACGTTTCGTTCTCGACTGGCCGGAGGCGATCTGCGTCCGAAGTCGCTCAATATCGCCCTTGATAGGGCCATCGAGCGTCCGGCCACCAAGAAGCGGCTTCAAGTTATGGTTGGCGAGCGCCACATCGTTGTCGATGTTTGTCTGGCTCCGTCTGACGCCGGTCCGACGGTTGGTCAGGGCGCCGTCTTTCGCCCACGCATCTATCAGTTCACTGACGGTCTGAGCCTGGCGGATGCGGTCGCGCTCCTCGGCGTGATCCTTGCCGGCATAAGCATCGGCGAGAATGCGCTTTGCCTTCGGCCGCGCCTCCTCAACTGTCAGCACGCCGTAGGTACCGATCGTGATCCGCCGCGATCGGCCTTTGCTGCCGCCCCCCACCCTGTATTGGACAATGAAGTGCTTCTTGCCGGAGGACCGAACCCTCAAGCCAAAACCGGAGAGCTCATCGTCCCAGTAGAAGCGGACGCCTGTCTCAACGGGCGGCAAGGCATCGATTGTTCGTTTGACGAGCTTCACGCCATGCCTCTGGGCATTGTCTGCGGACAGTCTGCCAGCCGGATTTTGGTAAGCACATGGTAAGCATCCCACGCGGGAATTGCGGATGATTTGAGGAAACAGGAGGAAACGCCTATCGCCATGGTGAGCCTCCCGCGCGAGTGGTTCACGGCGCTTCAGAAGGCTCGTTAACCCTTGTGGCGCTTAGGAACTTGCAACGTCGCGCCACACCGGGTTATAGCGTGCCACGCACCACAACGAAGGTGCGCCGCGTTAGCTCAGCAGGTAGAGCAACGGTATCGTAATGCGGGGGTCGGATGCATAGACGCACCGTGAATCTACCGTGGTTTCACGGACGGGATGAGTCCACTTCACGGGCAGGACGAGTCAAGTTTTGCACAGGCCCTGTTCGTGGTTCGGTATGGCTCTGCTGTACCGAGACGACAAATGCGACGTGCTTCACGAAAGACAAAATCAGCCGACACGCGCCAGTTCGATCTGTTCGCGGGGGCTGTATCACGGCCGACTCCATCGGATGGCGCCGTGGCGGTTCGCCCTGTGTCGGAGGCGCCGGCCCAGCTCTCTTACGAAGCCGAGGTGCTGGATGTGCTCGCCGGCTTCCTCAGTCGCCAATGGTCAGGACACATGAGTTCAGGCGCGCCGACGCGTAGCCGCCCTTTCCGCTGACCTGGACCGCACTTTAGACTTGGTATCGCGGAAACGCGTCGATAGCCCTGACCAGAGCCGGCCAGCCCGCATCGCCTTCAAGCGCATAGTAGGCGTCGCCGACTGTCTTCGGCGAGTGGCCGCAGATGAAGTCCGCCACGACCGAGTCGATGCCGGCAACGAGGGCGCGCGTCTTGAACGTGTGACGCCAGGCATGATTGGGCTTAATGCCCGGATCCTTGATGCCAAGCCCGCGCACCCAGCCCGCGAGATTGTTGGCCACCTTTTCGTGCGGGAAGCGGCGCGGGTTGGAGGGGTCGTCCACCACCTTGCGGCGAAGTGCGTCGGGATCGAAGAAGAGCGGCCCCTCCCCTTCGCTCTCAATAAATTCGACAAGGCCCATCGCAACGAGGTGCAGGTGGATGGGCACGATCCGCGCCTCGCGATCCTTGATCGTGCCAGCCTCGGGCGTCAGCCGCAGCGCCCATCGATCCTGCAGGCGCTTTAGATCCTGTCTGCGCAGCTGGCAGATCTCCCCGGGGCGAGCGCCAGTGTAGGCCAGGAGCCATGGCGCCCAACGCTTTGCCTTCGTGATGCCGCTCGCCTTCGGCGTCAGGATCGTGGCCTGCGCCGTAGGCAGCAAGATGCTCATCTCTTCGAGGCGGAATGACCGCTCGCGGAGTTTGATTGCCTTCTTGGCGCCGTTGCGCGCGCCCATCTTGAAGTTCGCAAACGGGTTGACCTCCAGCAACGCTCCACCGTCATCCGTCTTGGGCCGCGCCGCCCAGCCGAACACAGCCTTGGCGGCAGCGATGTATTGGAAGTTGACGGTCTTTTCGGCCCGGTCGGTAGCGCGCAGCTCGTCGCGCCATTTGAGGGCGTCCGTCTCGGTGAACGTCAGCACATCTTTGCCGCCGTTGAAGCGCTCCAGCTCGCGGAAGACGCTGATCCAGCGATTACGGGTCGAGGCGGAGGTTCGCGCCTCGTTTGCCGTCGCCCAGGCCTTATAGAGTGCCATCGGACCAAGCTGGCTTGTACCTTCCAGCGCCTGCACGAGGGGAACCGTCGGCGGACGCCATTCGGGAAACCGCTCCGGGCGGGGATCGGGCGCATAGTCGCCTGACGCGCGTCGCCGGAGGAGCGCGTTGGCGGCCATCAGTTCGTCAACGACCGCCGACAGGAACTGCCGCCGGCCTTCAGGACTGAGCGCAACTCGTTCGCGGGCCAGGAAGTCGGCCGCCTCAGACGCTGAGGCGATTCTGTCCAGGACACGGTTTTGGGTCGTGGTCAGCTGACCGAGAAGATCAGAAAACCGCAATGACGGGTCGGTCAGGTCTGCGATGGGTTTGAGGACGATCGGCTGCGACCTGTCCTGCCGGGCTGCCTCGCCCAGGTCAGAGATGGCCGCGATCAGCTTGGTGATCTCGTCCGTCCATCGCTGCGGGCTGCCCGGGTCATCGCCATGGCGTTCCGTCTTCCAGCGGTACCAGCGACCCGCCAGGGCGTGCGCCTGCTTGTGGTTGAGATCTGTCCCGCGGCCCTGCACTTCGGCGGTGATGAGGCTGATGCGGTTCTCGACGAGCGCCAGCCACTCGGCGTGGGCGGCGCGGGCTTCCCGCTCGCCGAGCGTTGCCGGGCGCGTGAACTTGGCTTCCCACGCGGCTCCGAACGTCGCGGCGTAAGCCGGGCGAATTGCCTGGGGGATCCGTTTTCGGCCGACCCATGAGCCCGAGGTCTTGTCGCGTCCCAGCCCGTTCATGCGAAGCACTTGTGTACCGCTCCCGTGTACCAAGGGAGCAATCAAGAGCCTTGTTTTACATCAACCAGCTGAGCGAAAAAGACTTTTCGCCTGTCTGGTGCCCAGAAGAGGACTCGAACCTCCACGCCTTGCAGCGCTAGCACCTGAAGCTAGTGCGTCTACCAATTCCGCCATCT
>JAWXBJ010000044.1:0-6437 GCA_034439955.1 Alphaproteobacteria bacterium | reverse complement strand
GCGCAGGGCGTCGAGCGCGATGAGGGCGCTTGGCTGGAAGGCGCCGGGCTTGCCAAGGCGGTCGGGTTCACCGTCGAGGCGGGCGCGGATATCAACGTCGACGCCGCCCAGTTCGAGCCGGCCGCCGACGGCGAGGCCGAACTCGTCCAGCAGGGTCTGGCTGGCGGCGATGCCCCAGACGCCCTCGCGCTTCTCCAGCGTGGCGGCGAGCGGCAAAGCCGGGTCGAGCTGGACTTCGCCGATCAGGGGGAAAAGCGCGTCAACGCCCCGCACGTCGATCTGGCGGATGATGTCGCCGGGCCCGCCCTCATTCGCGATGCGCCCCATGACATCGACGCTGGCCGATCGGGTGAGCGCCTCGGCGCGCTCCGTCATCCAGGCGAGCTCGGCAGGGCTTGCCTCGCGCTGCGAGAAGGAGAGCTGGGCGTCGCCGCCCAGAAGCGTGCGCGACTGCTGGGAGAGGCCGCGATTGAACGCCTCGGTGACGGAACCCGCCGCCGCGATCGCCCACGCGCCGAGAGCCAGACAGGCGAAGTAAATCCAGAAGCCGCCGACGCCTCCGGCGAGTTCGCGCATGGCGATGCGAAGCCAGGCGCGGGTGGTGGGATTGGAGGGTGCAGGGGTCATGGCGTGCCTTCCTCCAAGGCCTGGCGACGGATATCCCGCAATTCTTCAAGATTGCGGTCGCGATCTTCCCCGGACGAAGTTATCGCCAGAGTTTCTTCGATTTCTTTCTGTCGCGCCAACGTGGTGTCCGGGGCGATGTACTCTTCGAGCATGGGCCGAATGAAGGCTTCCCCAATCATCTCCGCGCGCTCTTCTGGTGTCGGGAAGGGGAAGACTCTTGGCCGATTGGCTGGGCGATAAACGATCCCGAAGACGCCAACGACGACCATAACGATCACGGCGAGGATTTTCAGGACACCCTTCAAACGATCCGTCCGTCCGACATTTCGACGATGCGGCCGGCGCGGCGGGCCAGCTCCATGTCATGGGTGACCACGATAAGGGTGGCGCCCCGGTCGCGCGCGATGGCGTAGAGCATGTCGGCGACCATCGAGCCCGAGGCGCGGTCGAGATTGCCGGTGGGCTCGTCGGCGAAAACGATGGCGGGATTGCTGGCGAGCGCCCTCGCCACGGCGACGCGCTGGCGCTCGCCGCCCGAGAGCTGGCCGGGAAAATGATGGAGGCGGGCGCCGAGCCCGACCGCTTCGAGCCCGGACGTCGCCAGCTGGTCGACATTCCGGAAGCCGGCGATTTCCAGCGGCGCGCGGACATTGTCGAACGCGGTCATGGTCTGGAGCAGGTGGAAGGACTGGAAGACCAGGCTGACCCGGCCTCGCCGCAGGCGGGCGAGCGCGTCCTCGCCCTTGCCCGTGAGACTTGTTCCGAGCAACTGGACCTCGCCGCCGGTCGCCTGCTCGATGCCGGAGGCGACCGAGATGAGGGAGGATTTGCCCGAGCCGGAAGGTCCGACGACGGCGACGCTTTCGCCAGCCAGGGCGCGGAAGCTGACGCCTTTCAGAATCTCGACCGGGCCCGAGGCCGCCGGCAGGGTGAGATAGACGTCTTCGAGGCTGAGCGCGGCGTCCAAATTTCACCAGTTCCTTGCGTCCGAATCCCGGTTGATACGTTACGCAGCTTGTGTCGCGTCACGCGAGTGGGCTTGATGGGATGCACTGGGGGAACCGGCACGAGCGGAGCGAAGATCGGCATGCGTGGTCCTGAACTCTTCGTGATGGGGGCAATGGCGGCGACGCTTTGCGCCTGCGGACAGGCGCCTGTGGCGGCGGGCGGAGAGAGCGGCGCGGACAGCCGGACAATCCAGGCAGGCGAGACAGGCGAGGCGGCGGTGACAGAGACAATCCCGGTGATCGTGTTTCTCGGCGACAGCCTCACCGCCGGCTATCAGCTGGCGCCTGGCGCCGCCCTGCCCGCCGCCATCCAGCGACGCTTCGACCGTGACGGGGTGAAGGCGCGGCTGGTCAATGCCGGCGTCTCGGGCGACACGACGGCGGACGGGCTCAACCGCTATGATTTCAGCGTCGCGGGATCGGGCGCCGACCTTCTGGTGGTGGCGCTGGGAGCCAACGACTTTCTGAACAATTTTCCGCCGGAGACGGCCAGGAAGAATCTCGCCGCGATCCTGAGCCGGGCCAAATCCGACGGCCTTCCGGCCGTCTTGTTGGGCATCGCCGTTCCCGACCGAGCAGTCGGGCTCAGCCCGCACGAGGCGGCCTATGCGCGTATCTATCCCGAGGTCGCGGCGGAGTTTGGCGTCCCCTACCATGCCGACCTCCTGGGCGCAGTGGCGGGGAAACCCGAATTTCTGCAGCCGGACGGAGTTCACCCGACCGCCGCCGGGGTCGAGGCGATGGCCGAATCGCTCGCGGAGTTTCTCGAACCCGTGATCGCCGGGCTGGAGTGATCCGCCAATCTTCGGATGGCTTCGATGTCCGCCTTCGGCAGGAGCAGCGCTCCGGCGCCGGGGTTAAGGCGCGCCGGACGCAGGAAGGCGGGCTCGGTAAACCCCATGGCGCTCAACAGAGTCGAATAGACGGAGTTTGAATTCCGGCCAAAGCCCATGAAGGGATAGGGCAGGCCCGATCCGCCTTCCGGGCCGTCCGACAGGGCGTTGATCCGGCGGATGGCTTCGAGCGCTGCGTCGAGGGACGCCTTGAGGCGGGGTTCGGTTAGGCCGCCAGCCAGGACCCGCACATCGCCGCGTTCGATGGCCGGACCAAGCTGGCGCGAGCCAGGTATCACCCCATGCGGCGGCAACCAGGTGTGCGGATGAGCCAGGGTGTCGTAGCCGCGCAGCCGGTCGGTCTTGAGATAGCCGATCGGCTTGTTGCGCCAGCAGCCCGCGCGCGGATCATAGAAAGAGGCGAGACCGTTGAGCTGGCGCACAGCCTCGCCCGCCGGGTTGGCGACCAGGATCATCCGGTGGGCCGCGACTTGCGTGCCCCACGGAATGCGAAATTCGGCCGCGGTGAGCATCCAACCGGTCATGGGCCAAAGATAAGACAGACAGGGGCCGGATTGAAGTGACGGACCCCCGCTTTCGCGGGAGAGTGTGGACAGGCCAACGACTTATTGCGTTTCCGGATGCTGGTTTCGCGAGACCTCTCTCGATGCGTAGGACGCGGCCTGGGATTGCACGATGGCGAGAAGATTGCCCATTGCGAGATTGGCCTCGATCAGGTGGAGGCCCCAGCCGGGCTGGATCTTGTTGTTCGTCACCACGTCGCCAACGATCGCATCGGTGCGGGGATCGGCCGGATCGGCATTGGTCGTGACGGCGAGATAGTCGTAGCCATTCGCGCTCACGCATTGCGCGGTGAGAAGGCCGGGCGCGACGACAAAAGGCGTATCGATCGGGACGTTGTCGGCGGAGGTCCATGGGCCAGGCGCAAGGCTGGCGGCCATGGCCTGACCGGCCGGGAGATAGGCGCCGAGCGCGCCGGCCGATCCGTCGAGTTCGGCGGGGTTGACGCAGGCGGCCCGCATGCCTTGCTGCCCGACCCTGCCGAAGAGTGCGCCTTCGGCCGGCGGAGTCTCGGCCCGGTAAGAGGCATAGGCGATGGCGCAGCCGATATCCTCGTCGGAGACGCAAAGGCCGATGTCCTGAAAGGCGCCGCCGCGCCCGGACCCGTTGGCGGGCACGGCGAGATTCGAGCCCAGCAATAGCGCCGACACCAGACGGTCCTGGACCGGCTCGCCGTCAATCTCGTTGGCGATGAGGCGGGTGAGCAGCCCCGCGCCCTGGCTGTGCCCCACCAGCACGACGCCGCGCCCGGCATTGTCGTTGGCGAGGTAATGATCCCACGCCGCCCTGACGTCGGCATAGGCCATCTCGCGATTGGTGGGCGGGGCGACGCCCTGCATCATGGCGCGCAGGGCGGGCAGCGTGACTTGCCGGTAGACCGGGGCGAACAGCCGGCAGAGCGCGCCGAAGCGGGCGAATTGCTGCTGGACGGCGCCGGCTTCTTCCGGGCCGGGCGCGGCGTCGGAATTGGGCGTCTCATCCAGTGAGACGGTGGGATAGACGTAGAAGCAGTCGATGGCCGGTTCGGCGAGCGCGGTGAAAGGCTCCACGCGCGTCGAGCCATCGGCGGCGACGACGGTGGCTGTGAGATCGGGGCGGCAGGCGTCCCCGGCGCCGGGCCGGCAGAGCCAGGCCGATGCGGCGGAATAATCGAGGGGCGTAACGGGCTCGATGGCGGCCTCGCCGGAGAGATCGGCGCCGGAGGGCCGGGTGGGCGCGGGGCGGTCCGCATTCTGCGTCGCGTCGCCGCACCCCAGAAGACAGACAACCGGTGTCAGGAACAGGAGCGCTCTTATCATCACGACCGTCTCCAGGGCGGGGCGGGCGCCCGGAAGGCAATGTGGCTTCGGCGCGCTCGCGGGTCAAACGGCCCGGTCAGGCCTGGACCTCGCCGGAAACATGCGGGCGATGCGCGCAAGTCCGCGTTCGCCTGCCAAGGGCAACCTCTCGTCCGCCCGGACGCAGACAGGTTGCCCGACACTTTTGAGGGAGAGCATCTTTCGTCGATCAAACGGAACCAGTTTGATCGACGGATGCTCCGGCCGACTTTCCAACTTCCGGTTGTTGGGGCAGGTTCCGTCCAGTCGATAATGCGCCGCGCCGGTCGCGCAGAGCGCCGAACCGTGTGTCTGGAGTTACCCAATGGCCCTTTTCCTGTCCGCCTGGCGCGGGCGGCTTGCCGCGTCCGCCGCCTGCCTTGGCGCGCTCATCCTGTCGGGCTGCCAGACGCCGGACGCGGCCTTGTCCGAGGCCGCCATTTCCGGGGCCGCCGTTTCCGAGGCTGCGGCTATCGCCGCGCCGATATTCTCGACGCCCGCCACCACCAGGGCCGGCGCCGGCCCGCATCCGGGCGAGGCTGTCTACAAGACCCAGTGCGCCGCCTGTCACGACAACCCGGAAGCCACCCGCTCGCCGTCGCGCGACAACCTCAAGGGCATGCGCTTCCAGTTCATGAGTTTCGCGCTGACCGAAGGAAAGATGAAAGTCCAGGGCGCCGGCCTCACCGCAAACCAGCGCGCCGAGGTGATCAACTACCTCACCGGCCGGGACACCTCGACGCTGGACGAATGGACGTCAGACGTGATGTGCGGAGCGGACCGCCGGGCGGTCGATCTTGGCGCGCCGGCAGAGGCCGTCTCGACCGGGTTTGGTTTCGACCGCAACAACACCCGCATGCTCTCGGCCGGCGAGGCGGGCCTCACGACCGCGCAGCTTTCCAGCATGGAGCTGGCCTGGTCGATCGCCTTTCCGGACGCGACCACGATGCGCTCGCAGGGCGCGATCGTCGGCAAGAACCTGTTCTATCCGGCAACCGACATAGGCCAGATGTACGCCTTCGACATTTCGGGCGCCAAGCCGTGCATCCAGTGGATCTACACCGCTCCGGGCGGCGCGCCGCTGCGCAGCAGCGCCGCCTATGGCGTGCTGGCGGACGGTACGCCGCTGCTGGCGTTCTCGGGTCTCGATTCGACGGTCCACGCCGTCGATGCGCGCACCGGCAAGGCGGTGTGGACCAGGGGCGTCGCGAGCTATTCCTTCTCGATGACCACCGGCACGCCGACGGTTTTGAAGGACCGGGTGATCGTGCCCGTCGCCCAGTATGAAATCTCGGTCGCCGGAGACAACAAGGAGCTGTGCTGCAACAATCATGGCTATGTCCTGTCGCTCGACCCGAAGACCGGGGCGCAGCAATGGCGCTATGACACGATGGAGGACGCCAGGCCGCTGCGCGACAGGGGCGACGGCAAGATGTATTACGGCCCGTCGGGGGCGCCGATCTGGAATTCGCCCCTCGTCGATGAAAAGCGCGGGCTGGTCTATTTCGGCACGGGCGAGGCCAATTCGCAGCCGACCCACCGCAACACCGACGCGCTGATCGCGATCGGCCTCGGCGACGGCAAGGAAAAATGGAGCTTTCAGGCGACCGGGCGGGACATCTACACATCGGGCTGCGGACCGACGCCCAAGGCCACACAGCTCAACTGCGTTTCGGACACGGTCTATCGCGACGTCGATTTCGGCGCGTCGCTGATTCTCGGCACGTTGAAATCCGGCAAGGATGTTCTCTACGCCGGACAGAAATCCGGAACGGTGTGGGCGCTCGAGCCCGACACGGGCAAGGTGATCTTCCAGCGCAACATCGGCACCGGCACGGCTCTGGGCGGCATCCACTGGGGGATCGCCTTCGACAATGACACGATCTATGCGCCGATCTCCAACATCGGCGTCGCCCTGCCCGGCGGGCCGCCAATCGATCCGGCGCTGAAGTCCGGCCTGTATGCGGTCGATGCGACCGACGGACGGATCAAGTGGATGTTCAGCCCCGAGCCCCCTCCGGCTGATCCGACAGCGCCGCCTGCGCGGCCAGGACGGGGCTGGCGCGGCGCCG
>JAWXBJ010000043.1:0-4585 GCA_034439955.1 Alphaproteobacteria bacterium | reverse complement strand
GACGCGGATGGTGGGCTTCATGCGCGCCGCGTTGACCTCGATGTCCACAAAGCGCAGCAGGTCGCGCACATGCCGCTCGGCGCAATGGCCGTGCAGACACTTGAATCCGCCGATGGGCCAGTTGTCGTCGGGCTCGTAATAGGCCGTGCCGCCGTTCACCTCGCCCGTGTGTTCCTTCACCCAGGGGCAGGTGATGTCGTGCTTGCCATCGCCCAGCGGCGCCTTGTACAGGCCACGGTCGCGCAAGGCGACCAGCACGCTGTTCTCCTCGGGGCGCGGTATCCAGACCGGGTCGCCGTCACTCGGGCGCTGCTGCGCGGCGCGCGTGCTCTGGCGCGTGGAGCGCCCGGCGGATGCCATCTCCAACTCCAGGCCATCGACGAGCTCCTCGACCGAATAGCGCAACGCGGGCGCCCACTCGACCATCCGGCATTGGAACGGCGGCGCGTGCTCAAAGATCGTGAGTACCAAGCACCTTATAGCGTCTTCTATCAGGATGGCCGAGCGGCAACAAAGCGTCTGCGAGAGCTGATGGGAGAAGATTGCTTCGACTTTCCTAAGGACGAAAACGTCCTCCAAGAATTGATCGGCATGATGACCTTGGCAGGCGACGTGATTGTCGATTTCTTCGCCGGTTCCGGCACCACCGGCCACGCCGTTATGGCGCAAAACTCTGCCGATAGGGGCAACCGCCGCTACATCCTTGTTCAACTCCCCGAACCGCTTGACCCGGAAAACAAAGATCAGAAAACCGCTGCCGACTTTTGCAACCAGATCGGCAAGCCTCGGACCATTGCCGAACTGACCAAAGAACGCCTACGCCGCGTCGGGAAGAAGATTCGGGAGGAGAACCCGATGTTCGCGGGCGACCTCGGCTTCCGCGTCTTCAAGCTGGACAGCAGCAACATCCAGGCTTGGGACCCGAACCGCGCTGACCTCGCCGCCAGTCTGGAGGCGCACGCGAAGAATCTGAAAGTAGACCGCACCGAGCAGGACATCCTCTTTGAACTCCTGCTCAAGCTCGGCCTCGACCTCACCGTGCCGATGGAAAAGAAGAGGCTGGAAGGAAGCGTGAAGAAAGGTCACGACGTGCACAGCATCGGCGGTGGCGTGCTGCTGGTGTGCCTGAGCGAGTCCATCGTGCGGGAGGACGTGGAGCCGTTGGCCATGGGCATCATCGCGTGGCACAAGGAACAAGCCCCCGCCGGCGACAGCACCGTGGTCTTCCGCGACAGCGCCTTCGCCGACGACGTGGCCAAGACCAACCTCGCCGCCATCCTCCAGCAGCATGGCCTTGCGAACGTCCGCAGCCTTTAACAAAGGCAACAGCAATATGGACCATACGAATTTGCCAGGCACTCTGGATCAACTGCTCCTTCTGCCGCGCGAGTCGGAGAGTGTCGAGTTCAAGTCTAACTGGGATGATCCCGACGATATTGGCCAATACCTGTCGGCGCTCGCCAACGCGGCGGCACTGGAACGGCGCGACCGGGCCTGGCTCGTATGGGGTGTGGACGCAGCAACCAATTCGGTGAAGGGCACGTTGTTCAATCCGTTTGCTGAAAAAGGGGAAGGGCATCAGCCGCTCATCATGTGGCTGACCCATCTGACCTTGCCGCGTCCGGATTTCAAGTTTCATGAGTTGACGCATCCCGATGGTCGGGTCGTGATGCTGGAGATTCATCCGCCGCGTACCGCGCCACTGGCCTTCAAAGGTGTGCGATACATCCGTGTTGACAGTCACAAGGTAAAGCTGGCCGAGCATCCGGACAAGGAAGCGCGGCTATGGGAAGGTTTGGCAGGTAGCGAGGACTGGACGGGTGTGGCAGTGCCAGAAGCCGCGCTGGACGATCTGGACCCGGAGGCCATCGAGTTTGCCCGAATCAAGTTTACGGAATACCTGATCAAGAGTGAGCCGGATGACTCGCGCCACGAGAAAATTCGTACTGAGGCGAAGAGCTGGGATATTCCGACACTTCTCAACAAGGCGCGGATTACGAAGCAAGGACGCATTACCCGTTCGGCTCTGCTTTTGCTCGGACGCGATGAGGCGGCGCATTTCCTTGCGCGAGCGGACGCAAAGATCAGCTGGATTCTACGGGACACGAAAAATCGGGCAGCCGCGTCGCAGCATTTCGGTATTCCGTTCCTTCTCGGTACCGAAAAGGTATTTGCGCGCGTCCGGAACGTCGCCATAGAGCACATGCCGGATGGCACCTTGTTCCCGACGGCGGTGCGGCAGTACGACGCATGGGTGATCCGCGAAGCGCTGCATAACTGCATTGCGCATCAGGACTACCAACTGGGTGGCAAGATCAACGTGGTGGAGTATCCGGATCGGTTGGTGTTCTCGAACTTGGGCCAGTTCATCCCACCCAGCGTGGAATGGATGCTGGAGCACCAGTCGCCGCCCGAACACTACCGCAACCAATGGCTGATCGACGGGATGATCCGGTTGCGGATGATCGATCAGGTAGGCAGCGGTATCCGGCGCATGTTCGAGACACAGCGCGAACGCTTCTTTCCGTTGCCGGATTACACCATTGACTCCGCCGAACCAGGGCCGCCTCGCGTCGAGGTGGCTATCATTGGCGAAGTGCTGGATGCCAAGTACACGCAGATGCTGATAACGCGTAGTGACCTGGAATTGCACCATGTCCTACTGTTGGATCGAGTGCAGAAACGCAAGCCGTTGACCAAGGACGATGCCCGGGTACTGAGGGCCCTGAAACTTATCGAAGGGCGTGCGCCCAGCTACTTTATCTCGGCGAAGGTGGCGGACTGGACGCGCCAGAGGGCGAGCTACATCCGGAATCGCGGATTGGATGACACTTATTATCAGCGGCTGGTCATTGAATACCTGGAGAAATACGGGCAGGCGTCGCGCAAGGATCTGGATGAATTGCTGCTACCCAAACTACCCGACATCCTGGACACCGTGCAGAAGGCCAACAAGATCAAGAACCTGCTTCAGGCTATGCGGCAGGCCATGCTCGTCCAGCGCGAGGGTCCGCGGTCAAAGGCCATCTGGCGGCTGCTCGCCCGGGGGCGGGAAGCCTTGGATAAGCGGGGACCGATGCAGGGCGATTAGATAATGATTGTTTGTAACCTATTGTTTTCAGGATTTTCTAAGCCTCCAAGTTGGCGTTTCTAGAAAAGGACTGGCGATGAAACTCCACTTCGAGCCCAACCTCGACTACCAGCTTCAAGCGATTGAAGCCGTGTGCGGACTTTTCCATGGCCAGGAGACCTGCCGCACGGAATTTACCGTCACGCAGGACGCCGCCGATCCGCAAATGCGCATGGCTTTCATTGAAAACGATCTCGGCATCGGCAACCGATTTGCGCTGCTAGAGGACGAACTGCTGGTGAACCTGCACGCCATCCAGCTTCGACACGGTCTGGCGCCATCGGCTTCGCTCGCGTCCATGGATTTCACCGTGGAGATGGAGACCGGCACCGGCAAGACCTACGTCTATCTGCGCACGGTCTTCGAGTTAAACAAACGCTACGGATTCACCAAGTTCGTCATCGTGGTGCCGTCGGTGGCGATCAAGGAAGGCGTCTATCACACCATCGAGACCGCAGCGGAACATCTCAAAGGGCTCTACGCAGGCGCGCCCTTCGACTTCTTTATCTACGACTCGGCAAAGCTCGGCCAGGTGCGCAACTTTGCCACCAGTTCGCAGATCCAGATCATGGTGATGACGGTCCACGCCATCAATAAGTTCGGCGACGAGCAGCAGGCGCAGACAGAGGAAACGGACGAGGCCGCACGCCGCGAGAAATCGAAAAATGTGATGTATCGCCACAGCGAGAAGACGGGCGGGGAAAAGCCCATCGATCTGATTCGGGCGACGCGGCCCATCCTCATCGTGGACGAGCCGCAGAGTGTGGAAGGCGGGCTCGACGGCAAAGGCAAGAAGGCCATGGAGCGGATGAAGCCGCTGTGCAACCTGCGCTATTCCGCCACGCCGAAAGAGGCGCACCACATGGTGTTCAAGCTTGACGCGGTGGACGCCTACGAACGCAAGCTGGTGAAGCAGATCGAAGTGGCGGCAGCTTCCGTGGAGGGCGGTTACAACAAGGCGTACGTAAAGTTTCTGGCCCCAGTGAGGAGGGGCAAGAGCGTTGTCGGGGCGAAGGTTGAACTGGACATGGCCACGGCACACGGAGTCAGTCGCCAGACTGTAACGGTGTCACCACTCGACAAGCTCGATCAGGTAACCAAGCGGGAGATTTATCGGGACCACATCATCGGGCAGGAAATCAGGGATGCCAAGGACGACAAATTCATGGAGCTGCGTTACCCCGGCGGCGAGCAATACCTCCGCCCCGGCCAAGCCTACGGCGACGTGGACCCGCTGGCTGTGCAGCGCCAGATGATCGCCCGCACCATCAAGGAGCATCTGGACAAAGAGAAGCGCCTCGCCCCGCAGGGCATCAAGGTGCTCAGCCTGTTCTTCATCGATGCCGTGGAGAAATACCGGCAATACGATGCCGACGGCAATTCCGTGAAGGGCGACTATGCCCGCATCTTCGAGGAGGAATACCGCCGCCTCGCCAAGCACCCCGATTACCAGAG
>JAWXBJ010000042.1:0-13892 GCA_034439955.1 Alphaproteobacteria bacterium | reverse complement strand
ATCATCGCCTTGCGGTAATTGTCCACAGAGCCTAGAGCAACTTTCTCCGATCGATCAGGATCGGGTCAATCCAGATCGACCGTAGGTTGCTCTAGGCCGCCCGGCGCCAGAAGCCGTTGTCCGGCGGCGCAGCCCTGCGGCGTCGTTTCCTCTCCAGCGACGGCGACCGGTCGTGATCATGACCCTCGTGGGGCCGCCGCTCCTTGAGCCCGAAGGGCGCGGAAAGCCACCGCCAGACCGCGCGCCGCCAGCGCCACATGCGGCGCAACTCCAGCGTGTTGGGTTCGTCATCCACGCAACGCGGCAGCATCACGTCGTTCATTCGGGGTTTGAGCGCCCGGATCAGGTCCTCCTCGATCATGCGGCGCTCCTCCTCGGAGCCGACCCGCATCACATAGCGTTCTGTGGCGCCGAGAATCCACCAGGCCTCGCCCCACTTTTCATGCCCGACCAGCCTGCCTCTCAGATTGGCGGCCTTGCCGACATAGAGAACCTGGAGAAAGAAGGCGAGGCGACGCCGGACGAAGACGTAGATGCCTCCCGCGTCATTGGGGATGCCGTGCTTGGTGAGCGCGCACCTGAACATGTAGTCCCGCCCCGATTCCCCGTGCCATTTGTGCCGGCCAAAGAACAGCAAGGTCGTCCCCATCATCGAACGGAGGTATTTTCGGCCAGACACGGTTAACGAGACCTGAATCGCCGCTTCGAACGGCGTGCCGTAACGGCTGGCGACCCTCTTCGGCCGGAACCACGAAATTGCCTTGACCCCGTTGGACCGATAGTCACCTTGCCGTCACGAAGTCAGGGTGCCCGGGGTAATCGATGTTCTCCAAAATTCTGATCGCCAATCGCGGGGAAATCGCTTGCCGGGTGATCAAGACCGCCAGACGCATGGGCGTGGAGACCGTGGTGGTCTATTCCGACGCCGACGCTGGCTCGATGGCCGTCGATATGGCCGATGAGGCGATCCATATCGGCGGGTCGCCGGCGGCGCAAAGCTATCTCGTTCAGGACAAGATCATCGACGCCGTGCGCCGCTCCGGAGCGGAGGCCGTCCATCCGGGTTTTGGGTTTCTGTCGGAGAACGCCAGCTTCGCCCGGAGGCTTGAATCCGAGAAGATCGTCTTTGTCGGTCCCAACCCCTTCGCCATCGAAGCGATGGGCGACAAGATCACGTCGAAGAAATTCGCGGCGGAAGCTGGGGTCACCACTGTGCCGGGGCATATGGGACTGATCGAGAACGCCAGGGAAGCGGTCAGGATCGCTGACTCCATCGGCTACCCGGTCATGATCAAGGCGTCCGCCGGAGGTGGCGGCAAGGGCCTGCGCATCGCCTTCAATGCGGCCGAAGCCAGGGAGGGTTTCGAAGGCGCCCGCGCCGAGGCGATTGCCTCCTTCGGCGACGATCGCATCTTCATCGAGAAGTTCGTCGATCAGCCGCGTCATATCGAGATCCAGGTGCTCGGCGACAAGCATGGGAACATCATCTATCTGAATGAGCGCGAATGTTCGATCCAGCGTCGCAACCAGAAGGTCTTCGAGGAGGCGCCGTCGCCCTTCCTCACACCCGAGACACGCAAGGCGATGGGCGAGCAGGCGGTCGCCCTGTCCCGGGCTGTCCAGTATGACAGCGCCGGCACGGTCGAATTCATCGTCGACGGCCAGCGCAATTTCTATTTTCTTGAAATGAACACGCGCCTGCAGGTTGAACATCCGGTCACCGAAATGATCACGGGCTACGACCTTGTCGAGCAGATGCTGCGCGTCGCTGCAGGCGAGAAGCTTTCGATCCGGCAGAAGGATGTCGGCATCAAGGGCTGGGCGCTGGAATCCCGCATCTACGCTGAAGACCCCTATCGCAACTTTCTGCCTTCGATTGGACGGCTCAAGCGGTGCAGGTTTCCAGCCGAAGGCAAGCTCGCGAGCGGCACGGTGCGAATCGACACCGGGGTGCGCGAAGGCGACGAAATTTCGATGTTCTACGATCCGATGATCGCCAAGCTGATCACTCACGGCAAGACGCGCGCCGACGCCATCAAGACGCACCTCAAGGCTATAGAGCGTCTCGAAATTCGCGGCATCCAGGACAACTCGCCCTTCCTCGCCGCTGTCCTCAATCAGGCGCGTTTTCAGTCCGGCGAGATAACGACGGCTTACATCAAGGAAGAGTTTCCCGATGGCTTTCACGGCGCATTGGCAACCGAATGGCAAGCACGCCTGATCGTGGCGGCCGCCGCCTATGTCCATGGCGTGATGACCGATCGCGCGGAGCAAACGTCAGGACGAGCGGAACCGGTAAAGTCTTTGCGGGAGGACTGGGTTGTTCTGCTTGACGGGAGCCGCGTGCCCGTGAAGCTCGAACTTGGGAAGGGGGAAGCCGACATCACGTTCCTGGAGACGGGCCAGTCGGCGTCTCTCGTCACCAACTGGACGCCCGGACTCCCGTTGATTGAGGGTACGCTGGATGACGAACCCTTCGCGCTGGGATTTTCGGATCTCGCCGAAGGCTTTGTCTTCAGGCGCCTGGGAGTAGAGGCCAGAGTGCTGGTCTGCAGTCCATTCATGGCTGACCTTCATTCGCGACTGCCCGAGAAGCAGAAGCCCGATACATCCAAGCTGATCATGAGTCCGATGCCTGGCCTGGTCGTGTCCGTGGCGGTGTCGGTGGGGCAGGACGTGAAGTCTGGCGAGGCTGTCTGCATCGTCGAGGCGATGAAGATGCAGAATATCATCAGGGCGGAGGCCGATGGAGTGGTGAAAGCGGTCAACGCAGCGGCGGGAGCGAGCGTCGCCGCCGACGAGATCCTGGTCGAGTTCGCTTGAAGTCGCGTCCCGGCTCGGCGCTGGTACAACTTGCCGCGTCGGAAGGGCAATGCGACCATCTCACGGATCGAACCTTACGGGTCGCAGTTCGCAGGGGATAGTTTCATGCGCCTGAAGGCGGCACTTTTTCTGATTACGATGCTCGGCCAGTTCTCACCGACGGCTGAGGCGCAGGCCCCCACCCCGGCTCAGCGAGCGGTCCAGATGGCGGAGGTTTTCGACGGGCAGGCTCTCCGCGTCATTTTGTGCGGGACGTCTTCGCCCCTTCCGGACGCCGACCGGGCCAAGCCCTGCACCGTCGTCATCGCGGGCGCCAACGCCTGGGTGGTCGATACCGGTCCGGAGTCGTGGGAAACGCTGGCATTGCTCAACTTTCCGGCTGCGCGCATCAAGGGCGTTTTCCTCACCCATTTCCATTCGGATCACATTGGGGGACTCGGCGAATTCCGGCTGCAGACCCTGGTGGCCGGGCGTGACTTCAGGCTTCCGGTTTATGGACCTCAGGGCGTCGGAGATGTCGTCAGGGGCTTCAACCTCGCCTACGCCAGCGACGACCAGCATCGCTTTGATCACCACGGACCGGGCATCATCGCTCTCAAATCGGCGCCGCTGGTCGCAAGCGAGTTCGGTCAGTCCTTTCGACGGAAGACTGACGCAGAGGAGATCGTGCTTGAAGCCGACGGACTGAAAGTCACGGCGTTCCAGGTCGATCATGATCCGGTGACGCCCGCTGTCGGTTACCGGTTCGACTATCTGGGGCGCTCGGTGACAATCTCCGGCGACACGGCGAAGTCAGCAAACCTCGTGGAGAACGCCAAAGGCTCTGACGTGCTCATCGGTGAATCGCTGGCGGCCAATCTGATCGGTATAGGCGCCCAACAGGCGTCAGCCGGGGGCAATACCCGCATCGCGAAGATTCTGACCGACATTGTCGATTATCACGCCACGCCGGTGGAAATGGCGGAAATGGCCAATGGGGCCGGCGTGGGCCTGCTCGTTTACACTCATTTTGTTCCGTCCGGTCCGGCCTCGCTCTCGCCGCTCTATTTTGCGGGGGTCTCCGCTGTTCGGGAGGCAACGCAATGGGTCGCGGGATACGACATGTTGAGGATCGACTTGCCGAAAAACTCCACCGAAATTCTTGTCGTCGATATGCAATAGGTCGGTTGATGCGCGGCGGCGACAGCCGGCTTGTTTAACCCTGATCGACGTCGATGATGCGGCCATTGCGGGCCGAGACGCCCACAGCGATCGGGGTCCCTGTCTGCGTCAAGCCGACGAGCTTCCACTCGCCATCTTCAAGAACTACTTTGGCGATGTCGCTCATGCCCACCGTGGTCGCGAGATAGGCGGCGCGATGCCGGGATACGTCATAACCTTTCTTGGCGGCGCGATCGTCCAGTTTCTGCTCTTCTGTCGTCTCGTATTCGCCGTAGGCTGGGGCCGCCATCGCAGATACCGCGAGAACGGGCAGGGTCGCGATGCAGGCGACAAGCGCCCACGTTGTCAGGTTCTGCATTTGAAGCCCCTTTGCCGACCGAACTGGCCCTTGGAGGCAAAGCTTCCGGTCGAGGGATGAATGCCCCACGCATCGCTTGGTTTCTGCTGCTGCGGAATAGTTTTCAGCCGCCCTCAACATCCATCTCGACCCGGCGCTGGATCGGCGGGGAGGTGACCCTTTCTACCGGCCCGAAATTTGTCTCGAAGCAGGCCTTCAGCGCCAGATCGACGTCGTGCATCGAAACGCTGCGGCCGAGAGCCGCCAGGCTGGTGACGCCATAGCGCTTATCCGACACTCCGCAGGGTGTGATACCGCTGAAGTGTTCCAGTTGGGGCTCCACGTTGAGGCTGACGCCATGGAAGGACACCCAGCGCTTTACCCGCACGCCGATCGCGGCGATTTTGTCTTCCCGGGTCTTAACAGCAGAACCGGGCCCAGCAGTGGCGCGATCAACCCAAACGCCCACCCGGCCCGTGCGCCGCTCGCCGTTGACGTTGAATTCCGCCAGCGTGTCGATCACCCATTGTTCGAGGTCGTGAACGAACGCCTTCACGTCGCGACCTCTTCCTGTCAGGTCGAGCATGACATAGGCGACGCGTTGTCCGGGGCCGTGATAGGTGAACTGGCCGCCGCGCTCCGTCTGGAACACCGGAAAGCGCGCCGGGTCGAGCAGGTCCTTTGCCTTCGCGCTGGTTCCGGCCGTGTAAAGTGCCGGGTGTTCCAGCAGCCAGACAAGCTCGTCCGCTTCCCCGGCCCGTATGGCGGCGACCCGGGCCTGCATGGCTGCAACGGCGTTCGGATAGCTGACGAGATCGTCGGAAACGCACCAGCCCGTCATCCGGTTAACCCTCAGGCAACTCTATGGGAGAAGGGTGGATTGTCGCGCTCCCTGTGCAGCATATCGGAGTATCTGAGTGTCGTCTCAACTTGGCGCCGTCGAGGTCCAGATCACCGTCCTGCTTGGACGGTCGGTCATGCCGATGCAGCAATTGCTGCGGATGGGACGCGGCGCCGTGATTCAGCTCGACACCCAGGAAAACGATGAAGTCTGGATCCTGGCCAACAACCATCCCATCGCACGCGGAGAACTGGTGATCGAGGGTGACCGGATGTCTGTCAGCATCACGCGCGGTGCGCAGGTCCAGGACTATTTCGCTGGAGATCAATAGGTTTTCGTCCACCGACCGCCTCGCCCGATTTGGGCGACGCCGCCCTTCACAAACCCGGCGCAGCTTGTATATGTCCCCCCTTGCCTGACTTGCGGTCGTGGCGGAATTGGTAGACGCGCAGCGTTGAGGTCGCTGTGGGGCAACCCGTGGAAGTTCGAGTCTTCTCGACCGCACCAGCAGAATAGCCCGCGCCCACAGTCGAAGTTCGTCAGCGCGAGAGGGGAGGTCGCCATGAATGACAGCCCTGGCTCCGGCCTGCCCGCAGGGCCGGAAATATCCACCGAAGCCGTCGATGCGGCGCGCGTGATCGCTCCAGCTTTCATCGCCCGATTCGTTGGCGCAGTGGGCGACGGCGACATTCATTTCCTGCGCCGCACGATCAATGATCTCCACCCGGCGGACGCCGCCGACCTCCTCGAGCATTTGCCGCCCGACGCTTTTCGCAAGGCGATCCATCTCCTCGACGCCCGGCTTCCGGCCGAAGCGGTCGCTGAACTTTCTGACGAGATGCGCGAGGCCGCGCTGGCGCAGATCAGCGATGCCGGTATCGCCTCCATTATCGAGAATCTCGATTCGGATGACGCGAGCTTCATCCTGAACGATCTTGAGGACACCCGCCGGACACGCATCCTCGCTCGCGTTTCGGCGACCGACCGGGCGGCGATTGAATCCTCGCTCGCTTTCGACGAGGAATCCGCTGGCCGCCTGATGCAGCGCGACTTCGTTGCTGCACCCGTATTTTGGACCGTCGGGCAGGCGATTGACCATCTGCGGACGGTCGAGCCGGACGACCTGCCCGATACGTTCTTCGAAATCTACATCGTCGATCCGGCGTTTCGCCTCCAGGGAAGCGTTCCGGTTTCGACGCTTCTCAGGTCCGGACGCGAGGCCCCGCTGAAGGATCTGATGAAGGAAGCGCCGGTCCAGATCACGACCCAGACCGACCAAGAGGAAGTCGCCTACCTTTTCCAGCAATACAACCTCGCATCCGCCCCCGTCGTTGATGAAGCCGGCCGCCTGACCGGCATGATCACGGTTGATGACATGGTCGATGTCATCCAGGAGGAGAACCGCGAAGATCTGCTGGCGTTGTCAGGCGTCAACGACGCAGGCGGCAACCAGAGCGTTTTCTCGGCCGTGCGGGCGCGTATTCCCTGGCTGGCGATCAACCTGGCGACGGCCTTCCTGGCGTCGACGGTGGTCTCGCTGTTCAGCGGCGTCATCGATCGCTATGTCGCGCTCGCCTTTCTGATGCCCGTCGTGGCCGGTCTTGGCGGCAATGCGGGATCGCAGGCCCTGGCAGTTTCCGTGCGCGCCATCGCCGAACGCGATCTCGAAGGCGCACTTGTCGCGCGCGCTATCCGCCGCGAGGCGATCACCGCCATCATCAATGGCATTATCATCGCGACGCTGGCCGCCATCGTGGTCTATTTCTGGTTCGGCAACCTCCAACTTACAGGCGTCATTCTGGCGGCGATGTGCGTCACCTTCACCTGGGCGGGTCTCGTAGGCATTCTGGCTCCGCTGACGCTCAAGCGGATTGGCGCCGATCCCGCCGTGGCCTCCTCGGTGTTTGTGCTGACGTCGATTGATTTGATGGGATTTTTCGTTTTCCTCGGTCTCGCCACTCTTGTTCTCGCTTGATGCTGCTGGCGTCCGGATTGCATCGGATGGCTGGATTCGTCTGCGGATGTGTCAGATCGGACCATGAAAATGACAGGACGATTGCGCACCTCGCGCGCCGGCCTTGACCTGATCAAGAGCTTCGAGGGATTCCGCGAAGCCGCCGCCCGTCTTCCAGACGGCCGGTGGACGATCGGCTACGGTCATGTCCGGTCAGCCCGAGAGGGCGTCACGATCACCGAGGACGACGCGGAAGATCTGCTGCGTTTTGATCTTGGGCCCATCGAGGAGGCGATCCACGCACTGGCGTTCGCCCCGCTCAACCAGAACCAGTTCGACGCGCTGGCCTCTCTGGTTTTCAATATTTCGCCAGGCCAGTTCAAGGAATCCGAAATCCTGCGCGGCATCAATGCAGGAGAGTACATTGCCGCCGCCAGCGCATTCGACGCCTGGCGCAAAGCCCGAATTAACGGGCGCGTGATCGTCGTTGATGCGCTGGTCCGGCGCCGTGCGATCGAGAAAGCGATGTTTCTGGAGCACCCGGACGGACGTCCAGCCGCGCCGACCCCTGTGGTGACGCCCGAACTCGATGTTCAGGCAGCTGTGTTGCGCGAAACGCCGAGCGAGGTTACCGCGCCGCTAATCGGCTTGCGGGCCTCCGCCATTGCGGCGAACGGGTTGTCCGGCCGGCCGAGCGCTGCAAATGATCTTGGCGAGATACCTGACGTCTCCAGCGCCGTCGATCGCCTCGTCCGTAAGCAGGCGGCCGCATCGGCCCAGCCGTCCGGAACCTCGCACGGTCCCGAAAACGCCGCCCCCGAAACGCTTGCCGAAGCGTCGGATGCCGTTGCAGTTCGCATAGCGCGCATCCTCGATCGCGCGGAAAAGGCGGCAGACGCTATGGCCGCAGCGGAAACCGCCGCTGGACAGTCGGTCCGCCAAACGGAGCCGTCGAGCGCAATAGGAATACCGTTCGAGCAACCCGTCACCGTCCGCGAGGGGCTTCCAGACTTCGATGCCAGGCCGACGCGGCCCGCGAGAGCCCCGCGCATCCTGATCGACGACACGGAGCTTTACGACCCGGGCCGTGATCCAGCCGAGCTATTCTCTGACGCCGAGAAAATCGCCAGATCGGTCAATGGTGAAAGAATGCATTTCATCCCGGCGGCACGGTCCAGACTCGTCCATCTTGGGCCGTGGATCGCGATTCTATTGCTGTCGATCCTGGGACTAGGCGTCGGGCTGGTAGAAAATTTCCGGTCCGGTTCTCCCTCGGGTGCGATGGCCGGCGCTCCTACGGTATTGGCGGTGTTCGGGCTGCTCCTGATGATGAGCGTCTACTTTCTCTGGTCCCGTTCGCACGACCTCGAAACGTGACGCTTGCGACAGTGGACCATGTCGCCGAGGCTGATAAGCTCTCGGTATGATCGCCAATTCTCTGCGCTCCCTCGATTTCGACCTCGGCGAAACAGCCGACATGATTCGCGACACAGTGCGCAGTTTCGCTTCCGATCGGATTGCGCCGCGCGCAGCCGAGATCGACCGCACTGATGTTTTCCCGCGCGACCTCTGGCCCCAGATGGGCGAACTCGGCCTATTGGGAATCACGGTCGAGGAGGAGTGGGGCGGCTCGGGGCTTGGCTATCTCGAGCATGTCGTCGCGATGGAAGAGATCAGCCGCGCCTCGGCGTCTGTCGGTCTTTCCTACGGAGCTCACTCGAACCTTTGCGTGAACCAGTTGCGCCGGTGGGGAACAGGCGATCAAAAGCGAAATTACATTCCGAAGCTGATAAGCGGGGAGCATCTGGGATCGCTTGCGATGTCGGAAGCCGGCGCCGGGTCAGACGTCGTGTCGATGAAGCTTAAGGCCGAGAAGAGGGGCGATTTCTACGTCCTCAACGGCTCGAAGATGTGGATCACGAATGGGCCGTCGGCCGATACGCTCATTGTATATGCCAAGACGGATATCAACGCTGGTTCTCGCGGCATGTCGGCGTTCATTATCGAAAAAGGCTTCAAGGGTTTCTCTGTGGCGCAGAAGCTCGACAAGCTCGGCATGCGCGGCTCCGAAACCGGCGAACTGGTTTTCCAGGATTGCGAAGTCCCCGCTGAGAATCTCATCGGCCCACTCGATGGCGGCGTCGAAGTCCTGATGTCTGGGCTCGACTATGAACGCACGGTCCTTTGCGGGGGTCCGACTGGCATCATGCAGGCCTGCATGGATGTGGTGCTTCCCTATGTTCATGACCGAAAGCAGTTCGGCAAATCTATCGGAGAGTTTCAGCTTATCCAGGGCAAGCTCGCCGACATGTATGTGCGGATGAACGCCGCCAAGGCCTATGTCTATGCGGTCGCCAAGGCGTGCGACCGGGGCCAGACGACCCGCAAGGACGCCGCCGGCGCCATCCTTTTTTCCGCAGAAGCGGCGACGGCGCTCGCGCTGGACGCCATCCAGATTCTGGGCGGCAATGGCTATATCAACGACTATTCGACCGGACGCCTGCTTCGTGACGCCAAGCTTTATGAAATCGGCGCCGGCACCAGCGAAATCCGGCGCTGGCTGATCGGCCGAGAGCTGTTCGCCGAAAGCGGCTGAGCCCGAGCCGCTCTCGAAAAAAGAATCAGGTCGAATGTCGAAGTCGGACCTGCCCGAGGCTCATGGGTCAGGACGCGGCTGATCGCGTTCAACACATGGAGCTGAAGCCAATCCCACGGCCAAGCTCTTCGACTATGCTCAGCTCAGAAAAGGCGATCCCATGCAGTACATGATCCTGTTCACCGAACCGCAGACGCACTTCGACATGCGAAACAATCCCGCCGAGGCGCCTGGCTATTGGGGAGCGTGGAACGCTTACATCGGCGCGATGGCGCAGGCAGGCGTCATTTTGAATGGCGACGGACTGCACGGACCCCACACGGCGGTAACGGTTCGGGTTCGAGACGGCCTCCGCCAGGTTCAGGACGGGCCTTATGCCGACACCAAGGAGCAGCTGGGCGGTTATTTCGTGATCGAGGTCGCAGACCTGGACGCGGCGCTGGAATGGGCGGCCCGCAGTCCCTCGGCCGCCTACGGGTCCGTCGAGGTGCGGCCCGTGCTGCCCCCCATGTCCGGCGGGGCGGCCTGATGACCCAGGATGCGCGCGGCGCCGTCGAAGCCGCCGCGCGCATTTCCTATGGCCGCCTGCTGGCCTATCTCAGCGTCCGGTCGCGTGATCTGTCTGCCTCCGAAGATGCCTTGTCTGAAGCATTCGCCGCGGCATTGCGCGTTTGGCCCGTGGCTGGCGTGCCGGATCGTCCTGAGGCCTGGCTCCTGACGACGGCTCGCCGCGTCCTCTCCCACGGTGAGCGCCACCATCGTATCCGTCAGGGCGCGGCGCCGATGATCGAACTTGCCTACGAGGAGGCGCACGCCCGGGCCGCCCCAGACTTTCCAGACGAACGCTTGAAGCTCTTGTTCGTCTGCGCCCATCCCGACATCGAGCCCGCTGCGCGCACACCCCTGATGCTCCAGACAGTGTTGGGCCTAGACGCTGGCAGGATCGCGGGCGCGTTCCTCACATCCCCTGCGGCGATGGGCCAGCGTCTCGTGCGTGCAAAGGCCCGGATACGGGACAAAGGGCTCATCTTTGAGGTCCTCGGTCCAGAAGCCATGGCCGACCGGCTCGCGGACGTGTTGTCAGCTATCTACGCCGCCTACGGAACTGGCTGGGACGCGATTGCCGGGGCGGAAGACGGTGTTCGCGGTCTCGCGGAGGAGGGCGTCTTCCTGGCCAGACTGACGGCGGCTCTATTGCCGAATGAACCGGAGGCGAACGGCCTTTTTGCGCTTATCCTCTACTGCGAAGCGCGACGCCCGGCGCGGCGAGATTCGAACGGCGCGTTTATTCCGCTGGGGCGCCAGAATCCCAAACTCTGGGTGCGTGACCTGATCATCGAAGCGGAAGGTCTGCTGACCCGCGCATCCCGCTCGGGTGTGTTTGGCCGCTTCCAGACCGAGGCGGCCATCCAGTCTGTGCATGTCCAGCGGGGGGTCACCGGCGTTACGCTTACGGCGGCGCTGATCCAGCTCTATGACCTGTTGGCGTCTCGCCATCCAGGCCTTGGCGCGCTGGTCAGCCGCGCGGCCGTCTATGCCGATGGCGGTAAGCCCGCATCTGGCCTGACCTTTCTCGACGACCTTCCGCCAGAACGCGTCGCGACCTATCAACCGTACTGGGTAGCGCGGGCCCATGTCCTGCGCCTGCTGGGCTTGGCGGTCGACGCGAAAGCGGCCCTCGATATTGCGATTGGCCTGACCGAGGATCCAGCGCTGCAAGCTTTTCTTGCCAAGGGTCAGGGTAAGACGGACTGAGATTCTACCTTCAGTTCCGCAAGCCCGATTCCACTCTCGCCCGCGATCGCGTAGAGCAACCAGATCCTGCCGTCTTCTTCGAAAATGGCTGGATCTCGAAGTTGATTGACGCGTCCGGCCGCAAAGCTGCGCGCTGATTTTTGCAAGGGAAGGTTCGCGCCCTCCCATGACTTTTCAGGTCTCAGTATTTCGACGGGCGGGCTCTCTTTCCAGGTTTCCCAGGGTCCGGAAATGTCGATCGTGCTCATCAGCAGGCGTTCCGGCGGTTCAGCCGCGACCTGGGTCCATATCACGTGAAGCGTCGCACCACGTTTGAAAACCGCTGAGTGCCGCATGTCGGGATTGAACAGGGTCGGACCTTGCTCGAACCCGGATAGCGGATTGTCCGACCGATAAAGGACGCCAGGCATGGCGAGAGCGTAAGTCATCCCATTGTGCGGAAAGGCCCGCCAGTAGGTGCGCCCAAGCACCTCCTCGCCAGGTGCGAAATGGATGCCGTCGGTCGAGATCGCGACCCGGGTCACCTGCTGGGCAAAACCTTCGAGACCGTGGTGGTACATGACGATGCGCTTGTTTTCTTCATCGACATGGACATCGGGAGAGGCGATATGCGGCGTCGTCATTTCCTTCGCCACATCCGGAAACTGGTCGAGATCAACGCCGTTGGCCTTGGCCCTTTCGCGATAAGCCGCCATCTCATCGGCCGCGTAGGGCGGAGGAGTTTGCGGGAAGCGGGTCTGTTCGAGACGAAGCGCGCCCGGCGCATGGATTTTCCATGGGCCCTCGACCTTGTCGGCATAGGCGAGGCGAATGTACCGGCCCTTGTGGTCCGCGAAATAGAGGTAGTATCGCCCCAGCCGGTTCTCGACCCAGTCGGGCACGCGGATGAGCGACGGCCCCTGAATGTTCTGGCCGATCGAAGGATCGCTTGCCGGCGTCACGATAGGACCGTTGCCCACTCGCACCGCAACGTAACGCGCGGGTCCGCTGCGGGCGTCAATGGAGGACGCCGAAGCCAATTCCGGTGTACGGGGGGACGATTCGCAGGCCGCCATGATCACCGCCAACAGGACCAGCAGCTTCGCCACGCCTCGCGCCATCGGGGTCAGCCTCCAGTAGGGAAGCCTGACCTTGAACGAAGCAGGCGCAGCTGTCGATCAGCCCGAAGAGGAGCAGATGCGGCTCGTCTCAGTCTGGCGTCGCTTCCGCCGAAGCCAGGTGAGGCTGTGGTACATCGACAAGCAGGGAGCTGTTCGGTCCGCAAGATTTCAGGGAAATCAGCGCGAGCACGGCCGCCAGGACCGCGACAACGATGCGTTTGGGCAGCATGGGGAGGACTCAGTTTGCGCTATGGCCGCCCGTCTGATTGCGTGCGGTCCTGTCTCAGGCAGATAAGGGCAGCGAAGAGAATGTGCTAGCCGATCTTCGAGAAAATTCCGCGCCTGCCGCAAACAGGTTTTCTGCCTTAGCCAGCCTCGGCTGAGACGATCCAGGCGGCGCCCTGCAGCGACACGCTTCCATCGCCCAGCGCGAGCGGCGCCAAGGCCGTTTCGACCGCATCGACAATCAGCGGCGCCTGGTCCGCGCCCGTCTCCCTTATAAGTCGCGAGAGCGGGCCGAGCCTTGCCGCACCTTCTGCAGCAGAGCGCGGTGTGTTTCCGAGATAAACCGGGGCATCGAATGGGTCGATTTGCACGTCCTGGAAATTTGCCTCCAGAAGGATGGCGCGCACCCGATTGGCATCGGCGAACGCAAATGGACCCGGCGCGAACGGATCGCTTGGCGGGGCGGTGAAGCCCAGCGCCTGCCGGGCCGCGATCAGGGGCGCCATTGCCCATGAGTTCTCGCGCGGCGCCCTCCAGCAGACGAATGTCATCCGTCCCGTGTCGCGTAGCGAGCATCGCAAATGAGCGAAAGCCGGCACTGGGGCCGCAAAGAACATCACTCCAAACCGGGAGAACAACAGGTCCATGCCCCTCGGCAAATCAGAGGTTGCGGCATCGCCTTCCTGGAAGGAAGGCTGAGGCAGGTCGAGTTGCGAGGCTCGGGCGCGAGCCACAGCCAGCATCGGCTCGGATACGTCCACGCCAAGAACTATGCCTTCCGGGCCGATCGCCTGGCTCAGGACGATGGACGTGTCACCGCATCCGCAGCCAATATCGATGACCCGTTCCCCCGCCTGTGCCCGGGCGATTCGAAGCGCGGCATCGCCAAATGCCGCGACGATGCGGTCGGTTTCGGCATTCAGGCTCGCCCAGCGTAGTCCGAGCGGGCCATTCCATTCGGCGACCTGTTCGGAATTGTCTCCAGCCATGCCGGTTTTCCTCTTGACCCAGCCCCCTGATCCGGGCCGCGCATTACGAGAGTCCGTTCGCCTTTCTTTCTGGTTTTGGGGTGGTGATCAAGGCCCGCTGAGCGGAGCCGT
>JAWXBJ010000041.1:0-2945 GCA_034439955.1 Alphaproteobacteria bacterium | reverse complement strand
GGCTTGCGTCCGCGCCCCCGCTGACGCTTCATAAAACCATCCTGTTTCAAAGTAATTTCGCCCCACTGGACGTATTGGTCTCTGCGATTTGCAAGAGGCACCCGATCAATGGCCCTGATATCAGGATTCGCCTGTTGATCTGTAGAAGAACGCTAGCGTGTTTGCGACACGCCGCCAAGCGGTTTTGTGAGGGTTTTCCGGGGCAAGGCAGTTCGGTCGCTCAAGGGGCCGGACGCCGTTGTCCCATCACGACACGTTCATGTCCGGCAAGATCGGCGCGGCGGCCGACGCCGACAAGGCCCGCATCGCCCATCAGCGCCGCGACGTCGCCGGCCTGCCCGGCCCCCGTTTCGAGGGCCAGCCACCCGCCCGGAACGAGGAGGCGCGGCGCCAGATCGCAGATGGCGCGACAGGCGTCGAGACCATCTGCGCCGCCATCGAGAGCGAGGCGCGGATCATGGTCGCGAACCTCGCGGTCGAGGGCCGCGATATCGCCGCTGGGAATGTAGGGCGGGTTGGAGACGACGAGGTCGAACGTCTGTCCG
The DNA here is from genome assembly GCA_034439955.1 of Alphaproteobacteria bacterium. Taxonomy (GTDB): domain Bacteria; phylum Pseudomonadota; class Alphaproteobacteria; order Caulobacterales; family Hyphomonadaceae; genus UBA7672. The sequence goes on along the minus strand of JAWXBJ010000041.1, from coordinate 2,400 downwards.
AGCGCCGCATCCCACCCGCCTTCGATCCACTCCACGCGCCTCGCCACATCGAGGGCGACGCAATTGCCGCGCGCGACGGCAAGCACCCTGGCGGAGAGGTCGAGGCCGACGCCGGTTGCATCGGGGCGTTCCGCCAGCAGGGTCGCGAGAATGCAGCCCGATCCGACGCCGAAATCGAGGACGCGGCCGTTGGGAGGAAGGCGCTTCAGTCCCTCCTCCACCAGGAGTTCGGTTTCGGGGCGCGGGTCGAGCACGTCATCGGTGAGAAGAAAAGTGCGGCCGTAGAATTCGCGCCAGCCGCGCAGGCGCGACATGGGCTTTCCCGCTCCGCGTTGCGCGACCAGCCCGGAGAAGGATTCCAGCGCCGCCTTATCCGGCGCGTCGCATTCGAGCGCGATGAGGCCGGCGGCGTCGACCTTCAGCGCTTCGGCGAGCAGCAGCCGCGCCTCGCGCGCGGGAGTCTCGACGCCGCACAGCCGCAATTCCCGGGTCGCCCGGCGAAGGATGTCGAGCCAGGCGACGTCGACGCTCATGGCGTTAGCCTGACCGTGTCACCTTCCCTGATGGCGCCGCCCCGCTCGATGGCGAGATATGTCCCCAGCGTGACGCGGCCGAAATGCTCGCGCAGCTCTCCGAGCATGTCGATGTCGCGCGTCCCCGTTTCCAGATCGACATGGGTGGCGACGCAGCGTTCGATGGGTTTGAACGCGGTGAGCCGGGCCGCGCCGACCAGCACAGGGGCGCCGAATTCCAGCGCGTCCTCGTCCCACGCTGCGAGCCCCTCGACATGGAGATTGGCGCGAAAGCGCAGCGGGTCGACGGTCCGGCCGATCGCCCTCTCGACGGCGCGCACGGTGGCGAGGTTGAGAAACGAAACGTGACCTTGCGGATGATCCATGAAGCGATGCCCGTCCGGCGCCGGAAGCACCTTCAGCGGGGGCATCGCCTCCTCGCCCAGATAGGCCTGCAAAAAGCGCGCGAGCGCCGCGCGGCCATCTTCCGTGTCGAGCCGGACCTCGACGCCGAAGCCGTGCGCATCGCCAATGTGAAAAACACCGCTGGCGTCGTCGAGGCGGGTGCGCAGGCGGGCAAGTTCGGGAAACCGCGCCAGAACCGTAAAGCGCATCTTCGGCACGTGCGCCGGCGAGGCCGGATCAAAGCCCGAGGGGCCGACCTCGACGGCGTATTTCCGGTCGTTCGGAAAATAGGCGCCGGCGACGAGGTCGGCCATGGCGAGAGGCTCGGGCGTCAGGCCCTTGACGGGGTAGCGCCAGATGGAGGCGATATTTGCCAAGGTGGGCTCCGCGAGACACCGCCGTCAGCGTGACGTGCTAGACTCTCTTTACGCAGGGTTAACCTTTTTATTTGAGCACTGCTACAACTCACGAAGAGCAGGTGTCATGGCCTTTAACATTACCGCCCGACAACAGCATGCCCCCGATGCAGCATCAACGGAGAGCGCGCAAATCAAATCGCGCCTTCAGCCCTACCGAGAAACCAAGCTTGACGACGTTTCCTATCACGGGCTTACTGATCCGTGGCTGGGGGAGGCTACGTGCTTAAGGTCATTCTTGGGACAGAGGCGCTTGCCGACTTAGTCAAAGAAGGCAGGCAAAGCGCCGTCTTTCTGTTCCTTGAGGCTATACCTCATCCATTGGAGCGGGCATACGTCTGCGCGGAGAGCGTTGGAAGTGTCCAGCAGGCCTGCCAAACCGCAGCGCCCGGGACTGCCCCCGAAATGGGCGACTGGGGGCCGGTCGCCCTTCAAAATCTCGACCAGCTCTGCCGCCGTGCTAGACAATACAGACGGTTGATCCCCATTACTGCTGAGACGGCGGGCTTGGCGCTTTCGCTTAGGGCGAGATGGAAGGCACCGGAAATCTGGCTTGGCGACTGGTTCGTGTATGCGATTGCGCATTGCGGGGACCTGGGCGGCAACGTCCGTCTCCTCATGAGGCCTAACCATGTGACTAAGGCCCTTGGGCTCGACGCGCGTTATCCCCTAGCAAAACCATCGGGCGAGTGAGATGGAGACGCCTTCTGAAATTAGTTTAACTTCGCAACCGACACTTCCGAACCGTCATCTTTATCCGTTCGGTCCGACCTTTGTGCTATCCCTCTCCGGCGGCGGTTTTCGCGGACTTTTCGCTGCACGGATTTTGCAGAGGCTCGATGACCACTTAGTGCGAATGGGTCACGATCCAAAGACCGCACTGCGAGATCACTTTCGCTTGTTCGTTGGTACGTCAGCTGGCTCCTTGGTAGCTGCAGCGACAGCGCTCGGCATTCCGAGCAAAGTTCTGTGGGCTGCTGCCGGTTTCACGGACACCGAGTTTAGGTGTTTTAGTGGGATCGGAGGTGGACCATGGGACGAAGGACAACGGGACGACGGACGTTCAG
>JAWXBJ010000040.1:0-5970 GCA_034439955.1 Alphaproteobacteria bacterium | reverse complement strand
GGCCGCCATGGCGGCCAGCGAGGCATTGGCGGTCCAGGGACCCGTTCTGGTGCTGGTTCTGGATAGGGATCACATCGCGGAGTATTGCGCGATGGCCGCCGAACTGCGCGCGGCGGGCGTGCGCGCCGAAACCTATCTGGGCGCGTCGGGAATGCGGGCGCAAATGAAGTATGCCGATCGCAGGGGCTCGCCTGCGGTGGTCATCGTCGGCGAGACGGAGCGAAACGCAGGAGTGGTCACCATCAAGGATCTGAAGGTGGGCGCGGAAGCGGCCAAGGGCATCGCGGACAACGAAGCCTGGCGCGCCGAGCGTCCAGGGCAGTTCGAAGCCCCGCGCTCCGAAATGGCGGCGCGGATAGCCAGCTTGCTCGGCGGCGGGACATGACCGGGCAGCAGGCAGGCGCACGCGCCCTGGAGCGCATTGCCGAGGCCGGGAGCGTGTGGATCGATCCGCCCACGCTCGGGCCGGCGCGCCCGATTCTGGAATTGTCGGGAGAGGCGCTCAGGGCGCGGCTGTGCACATTCACCGATTCCCTGGGCGAGGAAATCTGCCTGCGACCCGACATGACGACGCCGATCGCCACGATGGCGGCGGGCGGCGTGATCGCCATGCAGCGCTATCATTATGCCGGGACGGTTTATCGGCTGCCGCCACCAGGCTCGAGCGAGCCCATCGAGTTTGGCCAGATCGGGTTCGAATGGTTCGGCGGCGGCGGTCCGGACGAAGATGCCGATGCTCTGGCTGTTGCGCTGGGCGCCGCGCGCGCGGGCGGCGTCGAGGCGGCGAATCTACGGTTCGGCGACGTGGCCCTGTTCCGTGCCGTAGTGGACGCCCTCGACTTTCCGGCAAGCTGGAGCCAGCGACTCAAACTGGCTTTCGCCCGTCGCAGGGGCGCCACTGAATTGCTCCGCGAGGGGCCTGATCGCGGTCCCGCCTCCGCGTTGAGTGCGGGTCTCGCGATGCTTTCGGCCGATGAAGCAGGCAGGGCGGTCGAGGAAATCCTCGCGATTGCCGGGGTGCAGCCTGTCGGCGGTCGCTCGGCCGCGGAAATCGCCGAGCGGTTGCGTGACGCCGCAGGGTATCGGGCGCCTCCGGCAGGGCCCGCCGCATCGCTGATCGAATATCTGGAGATCGAAGGACCGGCGGGTGACTGCCTCGCCCGCCTAGGCGCTTTCGCCCAAAAGGCGGGGCTGGACCTCAGTCCGGCAATGGAGGCGTTTCGCATCCGGCTGAAGCGGATCGAGGCGCTGGACCCGCCTTTCTGGAACACGGCTGTCTTCAGCGCCGAAGCCGGGCGGCGGTTCGAATACTATGACGGTTTTGTCTTTGATCTGTGCCGAGCGGCGTCTCCCGACCGGCCTGTCGTCGCCGGTGGCCGCTATGACGGGCTGACGGCCCGGATGAGCGGCGGCAAGCGCTCCGCCAACGCGACAGGGGCGATGCTTCGCGTCGATCGCCTGGTTGATGGTGGCGGAGGATGACGACGTCGCTGCGACTGGCCATACCCTCCAAGGGACGACTGAAGGAGCAGACGGAGGCGTATTTCGCAGACGCCGGCCTGCGACTTGAACAGATTGGCGGGGCCAGGGCCTATTCGGCGCGGCTGGAGGGGTTGGCCGGGGTCGAGGTGCAGCTCCTGTCCGCTTCCGAGATTGCGCAGGGCGTTGTTTCCGGCGACCTGCATCTTGGAGTGACGGGCGAGGATCTGCTGAGGGAGACGGCGCCGGACCTGGAAGCGGCGGCGCACCTGCTGGCGCCCCTTGGATTTGGCCGGGCGAGACTGGTGGTGGCGGCGCCAAAAAGCTGGATCGACGTCGATACGATGGCCGATCTTGATGATGTCGGCGCGCGTCACGAAGCGAGAACCGGCCAGCGATTGAGGGTGGCGACCAAGTATGTACGATCAACGCGGACATTCTTTGCGGCGGCCGGGATAGGGCATTATCGCATCGTCGAAAGCGCGGGGGCCACGGAAGGCGCGCCAGCTTCCGGCGCCGCCGAACTCATCGTCGATATCACGACGACTGGCGCGACCCTGGAGGGGAATGGGCTCAAGATCATTCGGGACGGGCTGATCCTGTCGAGCGAGGCGCAACTGGTGGCGGGGTTGAAAGCCCACTGGTCGCCGGAAGCCCTGGCGTCCCTGCGCGCTTTGCTTCAGGTGATCGACGCCCGTGCGTCGGGCAAGACCCGTCTGGCGCTGCGCTTCGATCCGGCCTTCCAGGTCGGGCGGCTGGCCCCCGACTTCATCGGGGCGGTAGAAGTGCTGAGCCCGGGTGAAGCCCTTTGCCGGCGGGTTGAGGCGCATGAAGTCGCGCGGGCCATTGCGGGCGCTGGAGGAGGGCCGGTCCGGACGATCGACGCGAGCTTCGTCTACCGGACGGACTGCGCCCGGTTCGATGCTTTTGCCGCAAGGCTCGATTCGGCGAGGACGCCGTGATCCAGCGCGAGTGCAGGTGAACGAAGCGGCTGGTGGAGGTCGCAAGTTGCGTGGCGCCGGCCAGACCGGACGCAGGATCCCGCCAATCAGCTCCAAGTCAGCGTGTGTCAGGGTGAATTCGTGCGCCAGTCGATGACGAAAATGTAAGCCACCGGTTGACTCTTCGCGATTGTGGAGAGAGTGTGACAACGAACTGCTTCGGTGGTTTGGCGTTTCGGGGAGGAAACGCTCGTATCAGACCCTTTGATGGCGGCGCGAGACTTCGCGCCGCCTTTTTTTGTCTGACGCCGAAACTCGTGGCGACCATGCAGTGAAAATGGGACGACCCGCTTGAACGGGCCGTCCCAAGAATCAGCACCTGAAGTTCTGTTGTAATGTGCGCCCTCCAGGGGTCAGATGGATGGCGCCATTTGGCTGGCCCGCCAGGGGGCGGTCAGCTCATCCGAACTTCTCGAATATCGATATGTGATTATCGATAATCATTCAATCGAAATTTGATGGCGAGTCACAAAAAAGGCGGCCCTGTGGGACCGCCTTCGTTGTTCATCCTGATTGCTAAGGTTTAGAAGTCCATCCCACCCATGTCCGGCATTCCGCCGCCGCCGCCATGGCCGCCATGGCCGGAGTCTTTCTTGGGGGCCTCGGCGATCGCCGCTTCCGTGGTGATCAGCATTCCAGCAACCGACGCGGCGTTCTGGAGAGCGACCCGGACGACCTTGACCGGATCGATGATGCCCATCTCGACCATGTCGCCATACTCTTCCGTCTGGGCGTTGAAACCGAAGACGGTTTTCTTGTCGGCGCGCAGGCGACCGACGACGATCGATCCCTCGACGCCCGAATTCTCGGCAATCTGCCGAAGCGGCGCTTCGAGAGCCTTGCGCACGATGTCAACGCCGGCCTGCTGGTCGTCGTTGTCGCCGACGGTCTTGATAGCGAGCGCCGCACGGAACAGGGCGGTGCCGCCGCCGGCGACAATGCCTTCCTCGACCGCCGCGCGGGTCGCATTGAGCGCGTCGTCAACGCGATCCTTGCGCTCCTTGACTTCGACTTCGGTGGCGCCGCCAACCTTGATCACTGCGACCCCGCCAGCAAGTTTGGCCAGACGTTCCTGCAGCTTCTCCTTGTCATAGTCGGAGGTTGTGTCCTCGATCTGGCGCTTGATCTGACCGATGCGGCCTTCGATGTCTTTCTTCTTGCCGGAACCATCGACGATCGTCGTGTTCTCCTTGGTGATCTGCACCCGCTTCGCCTTGCCGAGCATGTCGATCGTCACGTTCTCGAGCTTGATGCCGAGATCCTCGGAGATGACCGTACCGCCCGTGAGGATAGCGATATCCTCGAGCATCGCCTTGCGGCGGTCGCCAAAGCCCGGCGCCTTGACGGCAGCGACCTTGAGGCCGCCGCGCAGCTTGTTGACCACGAGGGTCGCAAGAGCTTCGCCCTCGACGTCTTCGGCAATGATCAGCAGCGGACGCCCCGACTGGACGACCGATTCCAGCACCGGGAGCAGCGGCTGAAGCGACGACAGTTTTTTCTCGTGCAGGAGGATGAGGACATCCTCGAGGGCGGCCTCCATCTTGTCCGCGTTGGTGATGAAGTAGGCAGAGAGGTAGCCGCGATCGAACTGCATGCCCTCGACAACTTCCAGCTCGGTCTCCAGCGACTTGGCTTCCTCGACCGTAATGACGCCTTCATTGCCGACCCGCGCCATGGCGTCCGCCAGGAACTTGCCGATATCCGCGTCGCCATTGGCCGAAATCGTTCCGACCTGGGCGATCTCCTCGTTGGACGAGACTTTCTTGGCCTGCCGCTTGAGGTGTTCGACAACTTCGATCACGGCTTTCTCGACGCCGCGCTTCAGATCCATCGGATTCATGCCGGCGGCGACCCGTTTCAGGCCTTCGCGCACGATGGCCTGAGCCAGGACCGTGGCGGTGGTGGTGCCGTCGCCAGCAACGTCATTGGCCTTGGATGCGACTTCGCGCAGCATTTGCGCGCCCATGTTCTCGAACTTGTCGGCCAGTTCGATTTCCTTGGCGACGGTGACGCCGTCCTTGGTGGAGCGAGGGGCGCCGAAGGACTTCTCGATGATCACGTTGCGGCCCTTCGGGCCCAGCGTGATTTTCACGGCGTTGGCGAGAATATCGACGCCCCGCATCATGCGGTCGCGGGCGTCCGAGGAAAATTGTACGTGTTTGGCTGCCATTGTTCAGGTTCTTTCGAGTTCAATTGAAACGGGGTTTGGACGGCGAGGTCGCCGGGACTATTTCTTGGCTTTCGGGGTCATGGCCATCGCGGGCTTGCCCTCGATGACGCCCAGAATATCGCTTTCCTTCATGATGATCAGCTCTTCGCCGTCGATCGTGACTTCGGTGCCCGACCATTTGCCGAACAGGATCCGGTCGCCGGATTTCACGTCCAGCGTGACGCGCTTGCCAGCGTCATCGAGTGCGCCGGGACCGGTGGCGATTACTTCGCCTTCCTGGGGCTTTTCCTTGACGGTGTCGGGAATGATGATCCCGCCCTTGGATTTCTCTTCTTCCTTGACGCGGCGGACCAGTACGCGGTCGTGAAGCGGTCGAAAGCTCATGAATTGCCCTCTGTGTGTTGTACCGGGCTTCGGATCATCCGCAGGCCCTGTGACTGGCGTCCGTTAGCACTCACCCACTGGGAGTGCTAACGGTGCGCGGGAGATAGGGGATGACGGGCCGGTGCGTCAAGCGGCCAGGCGGGCTGAAGCGGCTTTTATTCGCTTGAAACAACCGAATCGGGTCGTGCGCGCGACGAGAAGTTCGCGATGGGCCGTATCGCCTTCCATGACAGGACTTTGGCGGCCACTCTCCCGTCGGGCAGACGCCACTCGCCTTCGACATAGCCGGTGGTTTTCGACCGATTCTGGACCCACGCCTCGATCTCGATGAGGCCGGCGGTGACGGGGCGGAATATCTTCACCTGCAGATCCTGGGTGGTGAAGCCCTCGCCGTCCTCAAGAGCCGTCGCCATGCACATCGAGACGATATTGTCAGAAAGCGCCGCGATCCAGCCGCCGAAAACGCGGCCGGAGGCGATGTCCCGCGACCCGTCATTGGGCCAGCGGAAGAGGACGCGGCCGACCTCCGCCTCCTTGCACCAGAGGTCTGGCCTGACGCCCATATTCCGGTGCGCCGGAGGCAGGTCCCCCGACATGAAGCGTCCCACGCGCTCGTTGACGTGGGGCGGAAGGTTCGGGAAGCCGTCGAAGCTCATGAAATTCTGTCCGTTCGTCGCCACAGCAGCCTCTGCTCGCTAGCCGAGAACGGGGCTAGCCGATAGATCAAAGCAGGCTACAGATAACGGGTTTGGCCAGCCGACCATTCTTCAGGGGATTGACGATGCGTACTGCTTTTGTCGTTGGCGCCTTGGCGCTTGGCTGCACGCTGTTGGCGGATGCGCCGGCGCAGGCCCAGGACGGTCCCACCATGTGGTGCTACGCCGAAGCCGGCGACGGCGCCGAAGCAGCGGTGCGCGTCTACTCTGCGTTCTTCAG
>JAWXBJ010000039.1:0-6053 GCA_034439955.1 Alphaproteobacteria bacterium | reverse complement strand
TCCTCGCCATCCTGATCTCCGACAGCATTGCGATCTCTCCGGGCTAAACCGGACAAATCGAGTGCTACGAAAACCGGACATATCGAGTGGCGCCGACACTGATCGGCGGCCGTGTTGACGCCGAAGACGTTATTTGTAACCTGCAAGGTCGGCGTCAGCACCATCTCCCCGTTGATCACAATCTTCAAGAAATCGATGCCGGCGCTCAGACGGCCTCCGCCGACATTGGCTTATCATATCGAATTCACAAAGATCTGCGGTAAGGCTGGGCGTTGGAGTCTCTTCAACTTTTTCGAGCGGCCGCCGTTATGTACCAGATCGGCGAGGTATAGGCGCGCTCCTGGATGGTCTTTTTACCTTATCGCTGCGTCCAAAGCCGATATGATCGGGTGCGATGCAGCGATAACCGGCAGCCAGCAATGGCGGTATCATGGTGCGATAAAGGTAGCTCCAGGTCGGTTCGCCATGCAGCAGAAGGGCGACAGACGCGTCCCTCGGACCTTCGTCGATGTAATGCGTTCTCAGCCCATCCCATTCCAGATACCTTGGCGTGTAGGAAAAATCGGCCAACCCGTGAAACGCTTCCTCGGGCGTCCTGAAGATATCCGCTATCTCGACTCTACTCTTTCATTTCATCGGCCGCGAAACCAATCGAGCAAGAACTTGCCTGTTCCCGCAACCTGAGCCTGCCCGATCGCCGGCGCGGGCACAAGAAAGGGGCGCTCCAAAAAGACACCAAATGCCATTTGACACCAAGTCTCGTTTTTGGAAGACTGAAACGATGAGGATTGAAACTCCCTTGGTCGGCCTTCGCGCCGCAAAAAAAGAGGCGACCAAGCTTGCCATCGTAGGCGCAGCGCTGGATCTTTTCGAGCTTCAGGGGTTCGAGGGCACGTCAATAGACGAGATCGTCGCGAAAGCAGGCATCGGACGCAGCACCTTCTTTCGTTACTTCGAAACCAAGGAAGACGTCGTTCTGGATTCGCGTTGGGACGGTGCGAGGCTGCGCTGCATGCTGGCCGAACGCCCGACGGGCGAGTCGCCCTGCAGGTCGGTTCGATTGGCGCTCGAACAGGTGATGGAGCACTTCCATGTTGAGCGGAAACGCATGCGCAAGCAGGTCCGGATCATAAAGTCTGTCGAAGCGCTGCGCTTGCGTCACTTCTACAGGGTGACGCTCTGGGAGCGGATCATAGCCGAGTTCGTCGCTGCGCGCCGCGGAACGCACCACTCCGAAGACCCTTACGCGATGGCCATCGGTATAGCAGCGTCGGGCGCTGTTCGTGCTGCCTTCTATGCTTGGGACGAGGGCCGGGGCCATCGCGCGCTGCCGGAAACCTTTAGGGCCATGATGGATACATTCGCGGCTGGATTAGAGAAGCCTCCCAAACTCTAGCCGCAGCCGGTAAGCGGAAAAAAACAGAACCGCCGGAATTGGTGAGGAAGCATGAACAGGCGAGACGTTATCAGGGGCGCGGCGACCTTGCCGATCCTGGCTGCAGGCTGCGCGACAGCGCCAGCCTCGGCTCAGGGCGCTCGATCAACGCTGGTCCCTGTGGGCAATTTCCGGGTGGCGCCCGAAAGGTTCGCCAGCATGAAGGACTTCCCGTTCACCCCTCACTACTCAGACATTTACGGCACGCGGATGCATTACGTAGACGAGGGCGAGGGATCGCCTGTGCTCATGCTCCATGGCGAACCCTCATGGTCCTACCTCTATCGCCACTTCATTCCGCCGGTTGTTGAGGCTGGCCACAGGGCGGTGGCGCCGGACCATGTCGGTTTCGGCCGCTCTGACAAGTGGCTGGAGCCTGGCCGCTATACGTTTTCTAGTCACTACGCGCAGCTCGAGCAGCTGATTATCGGACAGCTCGACCTGAAGAACATCACGCTCGTCTGCCAGGACTGGGGCGGTATGCTGGGCCTGACGCTCGTTGGCCATTACCCTGACCGCTTTAAGTCCATCGTTGCGATGAACACGACTCTGCGCGCGCCCCCAAAAACCGATCCTTCCAAACCAGTTCCACCACGCGCGGGCGGGAGCGGTTGGCGACAGAATTCGCAAACCATGATCATGCAACCAGATGAGTTCGGCGAATTCTTCCGCAACTCGCCAGGCAATGGTCGGAAACTCGACGACGAGGAAGTACGCGCCTATTCGGCGCCTTTTCCGACGCGCGAGTCGCGCGTGAGCGCCTTGCGCTTTCCCATGCTGTTCGGCAATTCAAGCGATCCGGAAGACCCTGGCCTTGAACTCATGCGTACCGCTCACGCGGTGCTTTCGGAATGGGCCAACCCATCGCTGCTCTTGTGGGGCGACAAGGACAATGTTTTCCCCATCGCAACCGCAGGCGAGTACTTGCACCGCCTGCTCAAGACGTCAAATCCGCCGATCGCGATTGAAGGCGGCGGGCATTTTGTTCAGGAGGCTGACCCGAAGCGGATTTCCTCTGAGATCGTCGCCTTCCTTGCCACGCACAGCTGATCAACCCGAGGAGACACAAGCATGTTAAACCGACGCACGACACTCCTCGGCGCCGTCGCGGTTTCTGCAAGCGCGGCCTTCGCCGGCCGCGGCATGGCGCAGACACCCGCGGGAAGCGGACCCAGCCGCTTTTCTGCTCTCAACATACTCTATCGCACGGACCCCGAGCGCATCGCGCGGGTCCTGCCGCCGCCGCTCGAGCCTGACGATGATCCAATCGTGCAGATCGACTTCTTCGTCACGACGGCCCCCGGAGGTGTCGTCAACGTCATGGCGCCGGAAGACTATTTTGAGACCGCCATCCAGCTTGCCGCGAAGTACAAGGGCAATCGCGGATTGTATCAGCTCAGCCTTGGCCTGAACGGCGAGTGGGGGCGTTCGAGCGGACGCGAAGGTCCGGGTTGGGTAAAGAAGGAGGGCCTCGTCCGTCTCGACTGGCAGGATAAGGCGATCGACGCGAGCTATTGGCGGCGCGGCCAGCACATTGTTTCACTGAAAGCCCAGGCGACCGATCAACCCGCCCATCCCCGGCTCTGGATGCGCGATTTCGGCTGGGGCGCTTTCCTGTTCCGGCACCGCCTTGACCCAGACTGGCGGAACGGGCTGGTTGATCCGGAATATGGCGTTGAACTCTGGCGCCTGGGCGGGAATGACGAAGGCTTTCCGACCGAGGCGGTCGCGGACGAGCCCGGCGTGCCGCGCGCGCTCGATCCCAGGAGCGTCGAACTGATGTTTCCCGATCTCAGTTTGTCGGACGCGTGGGGAGAGTTTCCTGTGCGCGACATTATTGGCGGCTCCTTTTCTGGACACGTCGGCGAGCGGCTAAAACGCCCGCCGAGACAAGGCAGCTCGCAGCAGACAGTCTATGGCGCGCGCGCAAAGTTTGTCGAAAAGGTCGATGTCGGGGCATTCGAACCGCACGCGTTTTTCTCCTACGACCGACCGACCATCGCGAACAAGCCGATGCTTCCTCCAGGCTGGCCGGCGACCACCACGGCCTGGAAACTGACGGCGGAAGAAATCCAGATGTACAAAGCCAGGACCAGCGTGACGCTCAACGCAAATGCAATCACGCTCGACGGCGAGATATCCAGTGATCTCCACCGCCAGATCCTGCCTGAAGGGGTGGAAGCCGGGGATGAGGCCATCGTAAGGTTTTTGGCGCTGGACGTGACCAGCAGCGATATCTCCACCGTCCCGTTTAAGGAACTCTGGCTGCTCGCCCGTTGCCGTAATGCGGGCGCAGCCGGATGGTATGCTCTCTCGCACATCGTCGGCCCTGGCGGCGACGTGCTACTTGGCCGGGAGACTTTCGGCTATCCCTCGAAGGTCGGGTCAATCACTATCGCCACGACGCCGACGGGGGTGGAGTTCTCGGGCGACCGCCTTCTGCGAGAGTTTGTAAGAGCTTCGGCTGAGGTAGGCGATGCCGCCGCGCTTACGACCGAGACCGCACCCGTCATCGGCCTCGCGGCCCGGTTCAATCGTCCCGACACGGATGACGTGTTCCGTGCCCGCTTCGTGGTTCAACCCTGGAGCATTGAACCGGCGGGCGACTGCCGCAGTCTGAAGAACCTCGCTATCACGCTTTCCTCGACTCCCGCACCGGGGCGTATCGGACTACCCGACCCATGGTTTGAAATTCAACCCACCCGGATTAAGGGCGCCTGGGCTGGACCCGTAAGGATATCCCGAATGCCTGCGACCAAGGGCGGGTCCGTTCCCGATTACCGGCGCTTCTATATGGAGCGCATGGACGGCACCCAGTCGGCGATGGCCGAGCCCTCGACCTCCACTTTCCGGATCAATCTTCCGCCGACTTAGTAAGAGGTAAGAACATGAGACCAGCCACTACGCTTGTATTCGCGATAGTCGCGGCAGCCCAGTTCGCCGGCTGCATCGGCCAGAACGCCCAAGCCCGGCGAGACTTGCGTCGCACCCAGCAGGTTCCGGCGCCGGTCTCGCAAGTTTCCGCTGGGGTCTTCCAACCGCAATGCGTCACGCTCGGTCAGCCGGGACAGGGTGTCTTCGACGGCGAGGTATTGAGCGACCCGGCACGAATGGTGTTCACCGATACGTTTTCCGGTGGCGCAATGTGGGTGGCCGCCCTTGATCCCAGGACAGGACTTTTTGTCACGCCGACAGGACGCGACCAGCGTGTGGCCGAGGATGTTACGCCGCTGACGCGCATCTTCAATGGTGGCGAGTGGGGACGTGACAGGGAGGGCGCCGCCGTCTACTTCACCAAGCAAACCAACGGCGTTGATCAGCTTTGGCGCGCGCCGCTCACGTCTGCGGCAACCCTCACTGCAACACCCCTCACGTCCGGTCGCGAGCGCGGATCTCCGATGCCGCGCCGCGACCCGCAAGCCGACAGCACCCAGATGCTCTTCATCCAGGACGGCTATCAGCGGGGCACTCTGGCCTGGCTTGATCGCAAGCAACCGACCGAAACCGAAGCGCAATTGCAGGATGTCGATAAGGGGATGTCGGGACCGCGCTTCATCACCGGCTCGGCAGATCTGGTCTACGCCACGACGAAGGGACAGATCGCCCGCTTCCGGACAGCGACCAATGAAAGCGTCGTGCTGACCCAGGACAGCGGCAAGAAGGGCGACCCGTTCGCTTGGGCCGCGCCCGAGCTCGGTGGGAAGATCGCGGTCGTGGCGATCGAGGACATGGCGCGGATCGTCGTCTACGCGATGAGCGATGACGGCGCCCGTCTGAGTCGGTTGCATACGATTGAGATGCCGGCCGCCGGAGATCCATCATGGAAGGGCGGCGATCCGCATCCGTGGATTTTCTCGCTTGAACCTTTTGCGGCGGATGGAAAATCGTACTTCAGCGTGCACGCCCAACGCGACAATGTTCCCCCGCCGCGCACGACGGGATCGTCTGTCTGGGTCGTCTCGATGGAGCCGATCAACGGCAAGCTGATGCGGATGCGGCTCGATGACGGGACGCCAGCAAAGCGGATCGACCCGGAATTCCTGATCGGAGAGAGCGAAGTGTTCGTCTACTTTAACGTCCTGCCGGCGCCGTGGAAAATGGTTCGATGCACGACCGGCATCAAGGTCGGCGACAGTCCCATTCGCTATTTTTGAACCTACCTGGCCATGCCCCATCCGCCGCAAGCGCCACATACGCGTCACCTGCGGTTTTGATTGCTGTATAGCGGAGGGCGCCTACGCTTGGTCGACCGGTCGCCTGGCACGCTTAACTAGTCTAGACGTTGGACATATAGCAGAGACATTTTCGATACTGACGATGCCGACGAGACGACACGCCTTGGCGATATGGGCGGCGGTCCTGGCTGCCGGATGGGCATCCATCGTCCCGCACACAGGGACGCCCTCGCCTTTTCTGTTGCTCGTGCCAGCCGTGACCGACAGCGCGATGTCGAACAAGCTCTGAACCGCTGAGGGTCAAACCGCCTCGCCAAGCCTTACGATCGGCGGCTCAGCCGCGAGTGCGCGTCGAAACTCGCCCCGCCCAGGAGACCTTCCTCCAACACAAGGTCCGGAGCGACGATCTCCGCGACGCGCCGCGCCTCGGCCGTGACTTCGGG
>JAWXBJ010000038.1:0-5308 GCA_034439955.1 Alphaproteobacteria bacterium | reverse complement strand
ATGTATTGCGTCAGATAGAGCGGTTCCGCCAACAACGGATTGCCGGGCACCGAGCCGTGGGGCTCACGCAACATGTCCAGCGTCAGCGAGGGCGGCAGCGCACCGGGATTCCAGACTTCCAACCGGTCGGCGAACAACATGACCTGCACACTGCCGGTGCTGGTGTAATCACGATGCGCCACGGCGTTGACGAGGGCCTCTGCCACCACGTCACGGGGAATCTCATACGCGACCGGAGCCTGCGGACCGGCCGCGCGGGTGCCGACCCAGAGATTAATCTTCGACATCACAAAGTCCACCGCCTGATCCACCAGATCGAACACCGTGCCCTTGTAGACTTGATAGGACGGAATCGGCTTGGCCACCTCCGCCCCGTGGAAATGGGCGCACTTCACTTCGGAAGAAGGGAGAAAACGCTGCGGCTGCGCGCCAAAAAGCAGCACGGCGGCGTGGGTCAGGCGTCCATCGTCGAGCAGGTTGAGATGAGTCAGCAATTCCTGCGGCGTCGCCTCTTCCGGCAAGGGAAAGCCTCGGGCGCGGCGAGCCTGGCGCAGAAACCACGCCATCCGCTCCTCGTTCAGATCGGCCAGGGTGGCTTTCGGGCAGGGAGCCGAGTCGAAGGGACCAGTGCGAATCAGCTCCCGGCGTTCGAGGTACTGCACCAACGCGGCGTAGAGTCCGGCGATCAGTTCGGCGGCGCTCACGAACCGGCGACGGATCACCTGCGCCCCGGCCTGCTGGATCAGCGATTGCATACTCCGATGCTTCTGCCGGTCGTCAGCTCCTTTGACGAAAATCAGCCGATGTTTGTGCAGGCGGGTTGCCAGATCGAACTCACGGTGGGTCGGCGAAAGGCCCGCTGCATCCTCAACCCCGTAGTCGTTGCCGAACAGACCCACGTATAGATCGCAGCGTTCCACCTCATCCAAATACAGCTCGTCCGCCCGACGGTCGGCAGCCGGCGTCTCCTCAAAGAGAAACGGCTCGAAGAATCGCCGCAGCAGCGCATCGCCACGCAGATAGTCCCGCAACGCGGCCCGCTCCTCGGCAAACTCCTTCTGCACGCTGCTGATGAAGATCCGCAGTGGTTTCATACCAAGCGCGTTCTCCCGGTCAACAATTCCTGCATCATGCCCTGCTTGAGAGCGCGGGTTTTGTCGCGGCGCTGCTCCAGTGCGGTCAGTTCGGCGTCCATATCTGAGAGCACGGCGGCGATGGCGGTTTGTTCCTTTATCGACGGCGGGATCGGAATCACAAACTTCCTTATATCAGCAGAACTGATATGTGGAATCGCCGTCACGGTTTTAACTGAATCGCAGTAGTGAATGAACTGGTCGCTTCCGACAAACTGGCTCAAAAATCCAACGTCCATCGTCTTGGAACGAATTCGAGCCACGCGCTGAAGCAGCACGGCTGGCAAATCCGTTGGTCTCAATCTCGCATAGCTCCGGCCGACAAGCGATCCGTCCATTGCAACTACCAAGTCGCCAGTCTCTAACTTATATTTTGAGATCTCGGGAGTGATCTTGGGCCAATACTGAACCAAATCTTCCGCCCAGTCAGTTTCCCCGCGTTTGACGTTTGAACCTCGAAGAAGCCTGATACCACTCTCTGAATACTGGCTGCTTGGAAACGGAAAACCTGTGAGAAGGTCAATGTGCTCACCAATCGGTTTCTGCTCCCATTGGCCTGAGAATCCCGACAGGCGTTTCTTGCCCGTCAGGAGCTGCTGCATGTTTGCCTGTTTGAGGTTGCGCTTCTTGGCGATGAGATGCTCCAGCGCACCGATCAGTTCATCCACATCGCTCAACGCCCCCGCGATGGCGCGTTGTTCGGGTGGCGGAGGCAGCGCACACGGTATCTGAATCAGTGCGGCCTTCGTCAGCTTGTAACGGCCCGCGCCTTGGCGCGTCAGGTAGGGTGTCATGTCTCGATTCGCGAAGAACCAGTAGAACCACTCTGTGAGGTTCTTCGTGCCTCGCAACAAATGAGCGTGATTATTGACGTTGAACTTACCTCGAACCAGCAACGTCATTGGCTGGCTGCGCCACTTCAGGAAGTGATCCCCGTCTTCGCCAATCAACGCGTACTCGCCCTCGACGCGATACTCATTGATCCAGCCCTGCACACTCGTTGGGCCGTAATACGGATAAGGACCGGCCATGCGTTCGCGGACTGACTGGCTGATCGGCAAACGGAATTGATTGCACACGTTGAACGAATCGCCAACACAGGCAACATTCCACTCCTCCGGAATCACGCCCACCTCGGTTTGCTTGTAGCCGGGCTTCAATTCCACCGCGCCCCCATCTTCCTGAGGTGTTCATCCACGCGGGCGGCGAACGTCGCCACTTCGCCGGTGAGTTGCGGCAGCGGGGTAACGTAGCGTTCGGCCAGTTGGCGGATGCGCCCGGTGAGGGTCTGCGATACGCGGTCCAGTTCGCCCTGCACGGCGGCGGCCAGCGTAGCCAGCCATTTGTCATCCACGACGAGGGTCTTGATCTCGATTTCCGTGAGCTTGCCGTATTGCGCCGCGACCTTGGCCATGAGCGCGTCCTGCGCCTCTTTGACCTTCGCGCTGTTCGCCGCTTCCTTTTCGAGGAGGGCGAGGCAATCGTTCAGCACTTTGCGCTCATCTGCAGCGTCAGCATCGCCCATGGTTTTCTTCAGCCGTGCTGCAACCGAGGTCTTGGTGAGCTTGTCCTTGTCGTTCTTCGCCTCTTCCAGCAACCCGTCCTCGCCACTGTGCTCCTCAGCCATTTCTTCCATCGCCTGTTCGATGGCCGCGGCCTCAACTTCAAGTTTCTCGATGGCTTCCTGCTCGCTGGCGAAGTAGCGGGCGATGACCAGCGAGGCCGGGATCAACTCGGTTTTATATTTCAGTTTGCCGACGGTGAAATCGGGCTTTTCTTTCGGCTTGCTGCCTTTCTCCTCGACGATGAGCCGGGGCTTGGCGGCTTCGCGCCAGCCGTCGCTCACGATCATGTAGACATCGTCCTGCATGGTCTCGACCCAGTTGTCCATGAGGTGTTGATAGATGTCGTAGGGGTCGAGCAGCTTCGCCTTCTCGAAGGCGCCGAGCAGGTCCTCGGCGAGCGTTTCGATGAACGACTTGGGTTTGGTGCTTGTGTCGAGGCCCTTCATTCGTGGGGTATTGGCCGCTTTCCACTTGGTGAAGAGCTTGGTTGCGGATTCATTGAAGGCGGTAAACTCTGTATGGCCAAAGATGGCGACCCTGATGTCTGCGGCGGCGACCCGGAGTTGGCTGTAACCTGGGCGATCCGCCTTTTTGAACAGCGCGGCGCGTACGGTGGGAAAGACCTGCCAAAAGCGGTCGAGCTCGTCGATGTCTCGGTTCGGGATACCACCGCGCAAATGGCCGTCGATGTCCTGCAAATCCCCCGGCTCCGTGCTGTCGATATAGCGCGGGAGGTTGAGGTTGAAGTCGTTTTTCGGATCACTGATCTCCGCCCGCGACACCATGCGCGAGTAGCGGGATATTTCGGCCTGGCGCGTGAAGGCGTCCACGATCTTATGGATGTCCTGAGCGCGGAGACGGTTCTTGTTGCCGTCCTTGATGAACTCCTTCGATGCGTCGATCATGAAGATACCTTTGCGGGCATGAGCCTGCTCCTTGTCGAGCACAAGAATGCAGGCGGGAATGCCGGTGCCGTAGAAGAGATTCGCCGGCAGGCCGATGATGCCCTTGATGTAGCCGCGCTTCACAATCTCCTTGCGAATATCGGCCTCGGCCCCGCCACGAAAGAGCACGCCATGCGGGAGAATGATCGCGCCTTTGCCCGTGCTCTTCAGGCAAGCCAGTACGTGCAACAGGAAGGCGTAGTCGCCGTTCTTCTGGGGCGGAATGCCGAACTCAAATCGATGAAACTCATCCTCGGCCGGATTGAAACCGGTGCTCCAGGCTTTGGTAGAGAACGGAGGATTGGCGACGACAAAGTCAAAGGTCTTGAGCGCACCGGTCTTGGCGTCCGTGAAGTGCGGACTGGAAATACTGTTGTCCTGCCAGATATCCGCCGTGGCACAGTCGTGGAGGATCATGTTCATCTTGGCGAGCGCCTTGGTGGCGTTGTCCATCTCCTGCCCATAGAGCGCGAGATCAAGCCCGCTGCGTTCCTTCGCCTCATCGTGCGCCTTGAGGAGCAGGGAACCAGAACCACAAGTCGGGTCGTGGATGGTTTGAGTGGCTGACTTGGCGTCGCCGACGCCGATGACCTTGGCCATGATGCGCGAGACTTCCGCCGGCGTGTAGAACTGCCCCTTGCTTTTGCCCGACTCGGTGGCGAAGTGCCGCATGAGATATTCATAGGCGTCGCCGAGCAGGTCGTCGCCCTCGGCACGATTTCTCCCGAAGTCTAGATCCTCAAAGATGGCGACAAGCTTGGAGAGGCGATCCACCATATCCTTGCCCTTGCCCAGCTTGTCGGCGTCGTTGAAGTCGGCGACATCGATCACGCCCTTGAGGTCGTTGGCCCCGGCGAGCCTGGCGATGATCTTGTTGATCTTGTCGCCGATCTCCTTGTCGTGCTTCAGTGCCACCATGTCGGCAAAGCTGCCGCCCTTTGGCACGTCGAGGAGGTAGCCTTTTTGGCTGGCCGCTTTGTCGGAGACGTACTTCATGAACAGCAGAACGAGGACGTAGTCCTTGTACTGCGAGGCATCCATCCCGCCTCGCAACTCGTCGCAACCTGCCCAGAGAGAACTGTAGAGTTCGGATTTCTTCATCGCCATGTGTCAGTCGTAACCTCGCTTATTCACACGAAGTAATCCGGCGAAGAATACCCGTTTCACCGCACGAAAGCACCCCGGCTTTAGGGGATGTGAGAAGTAAATGGTGAAGCGTACAGCGTGAGGACGCAACTGGCTTGGTCGCTCTGCCATGTTTCTTGAAAGTCACAATGACCTTCGCGAATGATACGGCTGACGCGTACGAGATGCATGGTTCTGATTGCGTTCTCGGTTTGTACCAGTTATATGATAGGAAATGAGTGAGCACTGCCGCGATGAGGGGAACCCATCCATAAACCCGATGTCTGCTTCAACCGATGCGCAATAATCCAGCGATACATATCCTTCGATGGGCACTTGCGGTGCCGGCAGGTATCATGCTGTGGTACGCAGCGAACCATTCTATCGGAGCGGCGTTCGGCATTATCCATGGCATTGAACGTGTCGAAGAGTTTTGGGAAGCGCCGGATATGGCTGGGGTGCCGATTATCGGCACGTACATCATCTTTATCACGAGGACGATTTCCGCAGCATCCTTTGTGGGTGCGATCATCTACCTCGT
>JAWXBJ010000037.1:0-6757 GCA_034439955.1 Alphaproteobacteria bacterium | reverse complement strand
CGGCGAGCCCGACCAGCGAGTGGAAGAACGCCACCAGCTGCGGCATGGCGGTCATCGGGATGCGGCGCGCGACGATTGCGCCGATAATCCCCCCGACCGCGATCCCCCCGACGATGACGCCGAGCGTGGTCGCATCGAGGCCGTCTTCGCCCGTCCAGGCGAGCCACAGCGTCGTGCCGACGGCGATCGCCATGCCGATCATGCCGTTGCGCGCGCCCGCCTGGGACGTGGCGGGGCTGGACAGCCCGCGCAGCGCCAGAATGAAAAGCACGCCCGAGGCGAGATAGAGCAGCGCGGCGATATTGGCGTTCATGGCGTAAGTGTCCCGAGTGTGGCGTCGAGTTCGGCGATAAGGGGCGGAAAGTCGTCGCGGACAGTCTTGTAGACGTAGTCGGCGCGAACCCGGTGATAGCCGTGGATCAACAGGTTCTGCATGTCGATGGCTTCGCGCCACGGGATTCCGGGCGGCCCGCCCCGGACAGCCGGGTCGATCTTCGACGCGGCTTCCCCGACGATTTCGACCGCACGATTGAGCGCAAAGAGAAGCATTCGGTCTGTCTGGACATCGGTCACGGATTTTCCCGCAAGGAAATCCATGGCGTGCTGCGCGTATTCGCGCATATCCCGCAGCAGTTCGAGCGTGCGCGGGTCTGTCACGCTGTTACCAGATCTTTCGACATGAACTGCCATCCGGAGGGGCGCATTCCGCTCGGATCCACCAGATCGATCGGCCGGCCCAGCGCGTCTTCCAGCTCACCCATGACTCTCGCCAGGTCGAACAGCGAAGGCCGCCCCGTGACCTCGTAGATCAGGTCAATGTCGCTGTCGGGCCGCTCATCTCCCCGCGCAACCGAACCGACCACGCCGACAAGCCGGACGCCGTATCGCGCTTCGATCGCGTCTCGGCGCTCGCGGATGGTTTGCAGAACGGTGTCGAGCAGGGCGGGCATCACTACGGTCTCATGTCACAGGGGTCAGGCCAGCCCGAAATGATCGAGCGCCGCGCGGGCGATCGGCTCGCCCCATTCCTGCACGAAATGTCCTCCATCGGCGACGATCAGCGGCTCGGGGCAGTTGCGGATGTTCGCCCGCAGCACGCGCATGGCATCCAGGCCGAGAACCGGGTCGGCCGCGCCGACCGCCATGAAGCTTTCTCCGGTCCAGTCGCGGGCGAAAAATTCCAGCGACGCGCGGCCCTCCTCGACGCCATCCATGCCGGGCTCGACCGGAACCAGCTGCGGAAAGCGGCGGACCCCGGCCTTGTAGGTCGCATCCGGAAAGGGAGCGTCATAGGCGGCGGCTTCTGCGTCCGACAGCACCGGCGTCGCCCGCCGCATCAGCGCGCCAACGGCCAGGTCGGGGTTGGCTGCGGCATACGCCTTCCATGCCTCGAAGCCCGGACCAGGCGAGACGCCGGCGCCGATGCCGGTATTCATGACGATCAGCCGATTGATGGCGGGATAGTCCTTCGGAACGGTGAGGCCCAGCAATCCGCCCCAGTCCTGCACCACCAGACACACGTGCGAAAGCTTCATCCGGTCCAGAAACGCCGTGAGCGTGCGCCGATGAAAGCCGAACGTGTAGACCGCGTCATCGACCGGCTTGTCCGAGCGCCCGAATCCGAACCAGTCCGGCGCCACCACGCGATGTCCGGCCCCGAGAAAAACAGGGATCATCTTGCGGTAGAGATAGGACCAACTGGGTTCGCCATGCAGGCAGAGGAAGGTCACCCCGGCGTCGGCCGGTCCCTCGTCGATATAGTGCAGGCGCAGCCCTTCGAAGCCGGGCAGGTTGTCGATATAGCGCGGCGGATAACGCCAGCCGGGTAGGCCCTCGAAACGCGCCTCTTGTGTGCGGACGATGTCGCCATGATCGGGATGTGCAAAACTGGCCATGGGGTTATTTCACGCCCGGCTTGGCTGCGAGCCTGTCTTTCTTCTTGTACATCGCCAGCATCCGCTGGGTGACGAGGAAGCCGCCGAAGATGTTGACCGACGCCAGGGCGACCGCGACGCCTCCCAGCCCCTTGGCGATCCACGTCTCGGTGACGACCGGCGATCCCGGTCCTGCTCCTTCGGGAAACCCCGCCGCCGCCGCGATCAGCGCGCCGACGATGATCACCGAGGAAATGGCGTTGGTGACGGCCATCAGCGGCGTATGGAGTGCAGGCGTCACCGACCAGACGACATAATAGCCGACGAAGATCGCCAGCACGAAGATGGCGATGCGGAAGGTGATCGGATCGACGGCTGATCCGCCCGTGCCCGCGAAGGCCGGCGGGACCAGCACGAGACAGGTCGCCGCCAGGCAGACGATCGATTTCAGCATGTCCCGAACTCCCAAGTCTGTCGCGACCCTATAGACGGACGGGGCCGCGCGAGCCAGAGCCGTCTCGCCGCCCGACCAGGCCCGTGCTAAATGCTGCCAGCATGAACGCGCCTTTTTCCCCTCTCACGCCGCCACACCGCCTGAAGGCGGCCGACGTGATGCTTCTGGTCGAGAACGGTCTTATCGATCCGGCGGCGAAATTCGAACTCATGGACGGAGCCGTCATTCACGTGTCGCCCAAGGGACGCCATCACGAGATCATGCGCGAGCGCATCGAGCTCTGGCTCGATCAGGCCTGGCGCAAACCGTTCAACGTCCTGCGCGAGCACACGCTGACGCTCGACACCGGGACGCTGGTCGAGCCGGACTTTCTGCTTTACGACGCCGCGCGCCGCATCGCCGACGCACCGCTTGCAGGCGCCGACATCCGTCTGGTGATCGAGGTGGCGGATTCGTCCTGGCGCTACGATGTCGAGGCCAAGGCGCCGAAATACGCGCGCTTCGGCGTCGCCGAATACTGGGTGGTTCACGCGATGCGCCCCAACATGCACGTCTTCCGGACGCCCTGCGCCGACGGCTACGCGTCCGTGGCGGATATCGGCGCGGACCAGGCCGTCGCCCCGCAATGCGCGCCCGACGCGGTGCTTTCGCGAACCGGCTAGCAAGAGACGCTCATGCGCCCTGCAGCGCCGCATGCACGACCTGGCCGTCGCGTGTGAGGACAGCCGCCTTGACGATCTCGTCCTCCCATTTGGGTGCGAACGACTTGTCCTCGCCCGTCAGCAGCGGAAGGAAGGCCAGCAGGTTCTTGGCGTAAAGCGCCGAGGCGTCCGCCGCGACATGGCTCGGCAGGTTGCTGAATCCCATGACCTTGACGCCATTGACGTCCACCACCTGATCGGGCTTCGACAGCGGGCAATTGCCGCCCTGGCTGACCGCGAGATCGACCACGACCGAACCCGGCCGCATCGATCGCACCATCGCCTCCGTCACCAGCACCGGAGCGGCCCGGCCCGGAATGAGCGCCGTCGTGACCACGATGTCCTGCTTGACGATGTGCGCGGCCACCAGCTCGGCCTGCTTTGCCTGGTATTCCGGCGACATCGGCTTGGCGTAGCCGGCGGCGGTCTCTGCGGCCTTGAACTCCTCATCCTCGACCGCGATGAATTTTGCGCCCAGCGAGGCGACCTGCTCCTTGGAGGCTGGACGCACATCGGTCGCCGAGACGATCCCGCCGAGGCGCCGCGCCGTGGCGATCGCCTGCAACCCGGCGACGCCCGCGCCCATCACGAACACCTTGGCGGCCGCGACCGTGCCGGCGGCGGTCATCATCATCGGCATCACGCGACCGTAAAGATTGGCGCCCTCGATAACGGCGCGATAGCCCGCCAGATTGGCCTGGGAGGAGAGCGCGTCCATCGTCTGCGCCCGTGTGATGCGCGGCACGAACTCCATGGCGAAGGCGATGAGCCCCGCCGCCGCGTAGGCCTGCGCCTCGGTCCTGGCGGCGTGCGGCTCCAGCAGCCCGGCGAACGCTGCGCCCCTGGGATAGGCGCCGATTTCCGCCGCATCGGGCGCGCGCACCTTCAAAATCAGGTGTGCGCCCGCAAGCGTCGCGGCGGTCGAAGGCCCGACCCGTGCGCCCGCCGCCGCATAGTCCTCGTCGCGCACGCCTGCGCGCACTCCCGCTCCGGCCTCGATTGCGATTGTGTGCCCGAGAGCGATGATTTTCCTGACGGTGTCGGGCGTCGCCGCGACCCGCTGGTCGCCGGCCCGCTTTTCCAGGAGTACGGCGATGTGCATGGGGCTAGATCAGAGCCGAGCCAAGCCAGATCAGCGCCTGAACGATGATCCCCAGCACGCAGAGGCCGATCACGGTGGCGACCCACGCCCCGCCCATGTTCATCAGCAGGCCGCCAATGATGCCGAATGCGGCGAAGCCGATCATGGCGCCGATCCACGGAACGCCCATCGTGATCGTGAAGGTGGCGTACCCGACCACGATCAGGATCAGCATTGACTGCCACTGTATGTTGACGCCGAAGGCTTTCCACATGGACCGGCGGGCCGCCATGTCCATGTAGGCGTCGGTGTGGGGGGGCGGCGTCTCGACCGGGGCTCTCGACGGTTCGGCGTGGCTGGCCATGACGGTCTCCGGGAAGTGCGTGGGATCCGCGAGGAACGGAAAGCTGGATCGCGGTGTAACCGCATCGCTGCGGCTTGAAAAGCGCCGTCTCGACGCACCGGCTCCTGAGAATTGCGGCGCCCCTCCTTCCGCTTGGGGGCAGGGCCATCGAATATGGGCGCAAAGCATTCAGTGAAGTCATTCTCGGGCAAGCGCAGCGGGATCAGTGAAGTCATTCTCGGGCAAGCGCAGCGCGATCAGTGAAGTCATTCTCGGGCAAGCGCTGCGCGACCCGGAAATCTTCCTTTGCTTGCCGCAAATGGCGTCGTTCTGGTCAAAACGCGCCAGGCCTTGCGCTCCAGCTATTCGCTGATGCGCGCCCGGGTGATCGTCCCTGCCTCGACTGCGGCCTCCGTGAAGCGCAGGTCGTCCCAGCCCTTGCGGGCATAAAGCTCCAGCTGGTCGGCATGATGCGGCGAGGTCGGATTGACAGACTGGCCATAGGTGAGGATGCCCTCGGATACCGGCCCGCCGTCGGTGAACTCCATCGTCATGATCCAGCTTGCCCCGTGACGGATGCTGGTCCAGCCGAGCTCGGGCTCCGGATCCTCGATGGTGATGACGTTGAAGACGCCCTCCGTCCCGGCGCCGCCATGGATGGGCACGCGCCTTGCGCCGACCGTCTCGCGCTGAACCTCGCCGAGCTTGGCGTCGGGCGCGATTTTCAGCTCCGCCAACCGGTCGACCGCCGTCTCCAGGGCGGCCATCACCAGCGGGTCGGCGACGTCGAGCGTGTTCGGCGTCGCGACCGGATCGGCGGGGTTGAACGGGACCTTGAACCGGATCCCGCCCGCCTCGGCGAACAGATGGAACAGGTGCGCGCCCCGGCTGTCGGCCTCCACCTTGAGGTCCCAGCCCGCCAGCGCCTCGCACGCCGGCGCGAGTCTGGCCTTGCCGGATTTCCGGCACGCCTTCACAAGATCGTCCCGCACCAGTTCGCCGCCGAAATGGCGATTGCCGTACATGATCTGCTGCAACGATTTCAGGTCGAACTTCGCGCCTTCCAGCCCGTCCTTTCCCGCCACGCGTTTCGCGACCTGGTCTAGCCCGAGGCGCGTGCGCAGGCTGCGGGCCGTCGCCTCGTCGCCCCACACAGGGCTGTAGCCCGCCAGCGGCTGCCCGGGGTTGGTCAGCCAGTAGCTGTCATTGCTCTGCGTCACGTAATCGGTGCGAAAAAGATGCGGCGCGGCGCCTGGCCCGAACACGCCTGGCGAGGCGGCGTCGGCATCGGTTTTCCAGTCGCAGGCGGCCCGCGAGCCGTCGAGCACCGGCATCCGGTTCTTCGTCCACTGCTCCCGCGCCAGATCCGACTTAAGGCATCCGGCCGCCAGCGAGGCCGGCACGTTCGGGATCATGCCGGTGTCGCCGAAAAAGGCCTCTCCGCCCGCGTCCACCGCCGTGGTGTTGAAACGGTAGGACTGGTACCGGCTGAGCGCCGTCCGCAGGTCGCGGACATTCTTCGCCTGCCACACCGCCATGTACTGGTCGACGTCGCGCAGTCCCACGCGCACCGTGCGAAGCGCGAAGGCGCGCTCCCTGGTCCATGGAAAGGTCTCGCTGGAGGCCACCGGACCATGCCGGCTCGAATAGAGCCTGCGCGTCACGGGCGCCAGCGCGTCGCCGCGCTTCACCTGCACGGTCACGTCCATCGCGTCCATCGGCGTCGAGCGGCCCTCATGCATGTACCGCGTCGGATCGGCCGGATCGAGTTCGAGTTCGAAATAGCCATGGCGCCGCGCCGTCGAGACGGTGTTGCTCCAGGCGATCGCATCCGTGTGGCCCATGCGGATCAGCGGCATTCCGACATAGGAGACGCCGACCACGTTGAGCCTGCCGGGGATGGTGAAATGCGTGCGGTAGAAGCGGTTGGGGCCGGTCCAGGGATAGTGGGGATTGCCCAGCAGCATGCCGCGCCCGCCCTTGGTCACCTCCCGGCCGAGGCCGTAGGCATTGCTGCCGACGCCGCTGTCGGCATATCCCGGATCGTCGGCGATCGAAGCGCGCTGGCCCGCTGCGCCCGGCGGGGCGGCGTCCGCGACAGGCGCGAAGAACGCATCCATCGTCTGTCCCGCGAACATGTGACGCCAGAAATCGGTGACGCTGATCTCGCGCACCCAGCCCGCGCCCTTGCAGCGCGGATCGCTCACGCCGTCGGCGCCCGTCTCCTTGAGGTAGCGGTTGATGCCGGCGACATAGCCGCGCGCCAGCGCCCGGGCGTCGGCCGACGGCGTATCGGGCGATCCT
>JAWXBJ010000036.1:0-6195 GCA_034439955.1 Alphaproteobacteria bacterium | reverse complement strand
CCCCACTCTCGCGCCCAAGACGGCGCCTGGCGCCGCGCCCACGCCGGATCGCTGAATTCAGACTGGCGGCTCCCGACAGCCCGTTAACCCAGCCGCCTCACGCACCTCACCTCGCCGCCTGCGAGCCTGATGCGTGCGACAGCGCCTGCGAGGTCTTCGACCTCCACCGCCATGTGCCAGGCGTTCGCGTGAATCACGCGCGTCGCGTCCAGCATGATCGCGACATGACCTGGCCAGAACACCAGGTCGCCGCGTTTCAGGTCCGTGAGGTCAGGCGCGATCTCGACCCCAAGCGACCGCTCCTGCATGTCGGAATCGCGCAGCGCCTCAACCCCGGCGGCTTCGAGCGCGGCCTGCACCAGCCCGGAGCAGTCGAGGCCAATCGAATCGCGTCCGCCCCACAGATAGGGCGAGCCCGTGAACCGCTCCGCCACGCGGACGAAATCGGGCTCGACCTCGCCCAGCGACCCGACATGCCCCGCGAACACCCAGCCGGACCGCGCCAGCTTCCGGAAACCCTGCACGCTGTCGCCGGGCGTCAGTTTTGCGTTCATCGACAGAGCCATCATCGGCACGGATTTGAGGTCGGGCCGTTCGAACACGAAGGTGCGCAGCGCCCTCACCCGATGCGTCGCCGCGACCACTTCCGGCGTGAGACTCGCAAGCGCCATCCAGCCGACATAGCCGTCGTTTTCCATCTGGCCCCAGGCCCAGCCGTGGGACTGGTCATAGGCCATGAAGGTCTCGCCGAAGAGCGCCTGGTTGACCTGCTCGGAGGCGGCGTCCGCCGTTCTTCGCAACGCCGAGTGTGCCGCCGCCACCTGAAAACGCGAGCCCTCGACATATCGCCTGGAGACGACCTGCCCGCTCAGGTGCAATGCGGCGATGTCGCCGCGCGCCGCCGTCAGTCGAGGATCAGGCTCAGTCATTGTTCAGGCCGCATCCTGGTTGGCGCCGGCAGCCGAAGGCGGGGCTTGGCAGGCAAGGATGAGATCCCCCAGCTCCGCGATGTGCGTCCATCCCTGCGCCGTCAGCGTCACCGGCATGCTGCGCAGATCGCCTTCATCCCTGTGCCGCTGCAACAGGCCAAGACCCTGCAGCGTATCGACCGCCCGACTCACAGCCGGCTTGCCGAGATTGAGGGCCTCGGCGATCGCCGTGACCGTATGCGGACCCGCGTCCCGGTAGATGCGCAGGAGAATGGCGGTCTGCCGCGCGCTGAGATCAGGACCGTCCGCCCGCACGCCTGCGGTCAGCACATCTCCCCACAAGCCAAGGGCCGCCGCACGATCCATTCCGGGTTCCAGACAGGCGCCAAAGCCGGATCGCTGGAATGATCCTGGGAGAGTTTCCCGTCGCCAGATCGACCCGACTCGCAAGAGATTCGCCTGATTGCCCGTGGGGCGCAAGTCGCCCTGTCGGCCCGGTCGCCATGATCAAAGCCTGGTCTTGCCGTCTCCACCCACATCGGAGCGCGTTCCAGCTTGCCCCGGCGCGGCGCCATAGCGCGCCTTCAGCATCGTCCAGACGGCCCTGAGACCGCAGGCCGCCGCCCCGGCCGGACGTCCATGGCGGGCGAGCCGCCACGCCCAGATGTCAAAATGCACCCAGCTTGGCGCCGTCACGAACCGCTTCAGGAACAGCGCCGCCGTGATCGATCCGCCATTGGATGTGTCGGTCGCGTTCTTGAGGTCGGCGACCGGAGATGACAGCATCCCGTCATAGCCCGCCCATAACGGCATGCGCCAGCACGGGTCCTCTACCGCCCGGGCGGCCGCCTCTATCTGCGCCGCAAGGGTGTCATCATCGGTGTAGAACGGCGCGATGTCCGTGCCGAGCGCCACCCGCGCGGCGCCGGTCAGCGTCGCGAAATCAATCACCAGTTCCGGCTCCAGTTCGCTCACCCGCGTCAGGGCGTCCGCCAGGATCAGGCGTCCCTCGGCGTCGGTATTGTCGATCTCGACGGTAAGGCCCTTGCGCGAGGCGAGTATGTCGCTTGGCCTGAAAGCCTTCGAGCCAATGGCGTTCTCGACCGCCGGCACGGCGACAGTCAGCGCCACGTCCAGCCCCGCCCCCATCACAAGGCGCGCCAGCGCCAGCGCATGGGCCGCTCCGCCCATGTCCTTCTTCATCATCGCCATGCCTGAGGTCTTGATGTTGAGGCCGCCGGTGTCGAATGCGACGCCCTTGCCGACGATGGCGACCTTCGGCGCGTCCGCCCGGCCGCCCGGCTTCCTCCAGCTGATCTCGATGAAGCGCGGCGCCTGAACCGCCGCCATTCCCACCGCATGGACCATCGGATAACCGCTCTCCAGCGCCGCGCCCGTCACGATCTCGATCCGGGCGCCGAACGCCTCGGCAATGGTCTGGGCCGCCCCGGCGATTTCCACCGGTCCCATGTCGCACGCGGGCGTGTTGACGAGATCGCGCAGCAGATCGATCGCCTCGGCCTGCCGGCTGACATCCTCCGCGTCGATATCGGCCGGCAGCACCAGCCGCCGCAGCTTTTCCTCGCTTTTCTTGTAGCGTGTGAACCGGTACGCCCCATCGGCCCAGCCGAGCGCCAGCGTGCCTCCGTCCAGCGAAGCCGGCGTCTCGACCAGCCCATAGTCGCCTGGAGGCAGCGATCCCGGCAGGTGCGCCAGCGCGAAGCCGTCACGCGCCTCGCCGACGCCCAGCAACACCTGTCCGATCCCGCCTGCCTCGTCCGGAACCAGCACCACCCGTCCCGCCTCGCCGCGGAAGGCGACCGCCTCCGCCAGCGCGCGTACACGTGGCGCCTGTTCTTGGAGCCAGTCGGGAAAATCCGCTGAGCCGACCAGCATGATCGGCGTTGCCTTGTCGGACCGGATGAGAAGCGCGGAATGCATGGGAGGGTCCTGTCGCGAAGGCTTTAACGAATTCTTGAGACGGCTGGCGTCAACCTTCCGGTAACCTTGGAGCGCCTCCATGCCCGTCGTAAAGACCAGCCATGCATTGTTTGCGGCGCTCGCTTTGCCCGCCTTCGTCGTTTCCGGCTGCGTCGCCGCCAAGCCCAATTCCGGCGAACTCGCCATGGTCGCCGCAGCGCAGGCGCCGCTCCTGCCGGCCACCCGCGAGGAACGCGACGCCGCCGACCGTCAGGAGCTGCTGGCCCAGGCCGCGTTCTGGGGCAAGGAATACGAGAAGAACCCCAACGACAACGAAGCGGCGCTCAAGCTTGCCCGCGTCCTTCGCGCCATCGGCAGCTCCCAGCGCGCCAGCGAGATCGCCTCCCAGTCGCTCGCCATGAAGCCCGGCGACGTCGAATTCACGCTCGTCCTGGCGCAGGCCTCGCTCGACCAGGGCCGGCCGGACATCGCCGCCGGCGCCCTTGCTCTTGCCGAACGCGCCGGGCTCGGTGACTGGCGCATGATGTCGACGATCGGCGTCACCATGGATCAGCTCGACCGCCACGTGGATGCGCAGGACTACTACCGCAGGGCTCTGATCCTGTCGCCCGCAAACCCCAAGATCCTGTCCAATCTCGGTCTGTCCTACGCGCTCTCCAGCCAGCCCCTCCTTGCCGAGGAGACATTGCGCCAGGCGATCGAATCTCCCGAGGCCGACGCCCGTGTCCGCCAGAACCTCGTTCTTGTCCTTGGCGTCCAGGGCAAGTTCGCCGAAGCCGAGACGGCCGCCGGACACGAGACGCCGAAGGAGCTGATCGACAGCAACTCGGCCTATTTCCGTGGCCTGCTCTCCGCTTCGCGCAACTGGGAGAACCTCCGCGGCTCGCGGAACTGAGGTCTCATACCAGCGACCCGGCCCTCCTCCCCCTCAGTGCTGTCGCCTATGGGCGCAAAGCATTCAGTGGAGTCATTCTCGGGCAAGCGAAGCGCGGCCCGGGAATCTTCCTTTGCTTGCCACAATTGGATTTTTCGCGACCGGGAAAGAGTCTCGGGTCAAGCCCGAGAATGACTCCATCGCCATATGCGGTAGCCCTGCCTGAAGAGGCGTAGGGCGAGGCGCCGTGTCCTCCCGAAAGGGGGCCAGAAAACAGGAAAGGCGCGTAGCGGCGAGGGGGGTCAAGATCGGATCAGGCAGGCGCCCCCCGGACTGAGCTATTTTCAATAGCCCTTTAGCTCTCCATCGCCTTGATCTTGATGAAGGCGGGTCCGAGGATGACCAGGAACAGCACCGGCAGGAAGAACACGATCATCGGCACGGTGAGCTTGGCCGGCAGCGATGCGGCCTTCTTCTCGGCCTCGGTGATGCGCATTTCGCGGTTTTCCTTGGCCATGGTCCGCAGCGCATTGCCCATCGGCGTCCCGTACTTCTCGGCCTGCACCAGCGCCGTTGCGACGCCCTTGACGCCGGGATGGTTGGTGCGTTCCGCCAGGTTGTAATAGGCCATCCGCCGGTCCGCGAGATAGGACAGCTCGGCCGTGGTGAGGGCCAGCTCCTCGGCGAGTTCAGCCGACGCCGTGCCGATTTCCTCGCCCACGCGCGCGAACGCCATCTCGATCGACATGCCGCTCTCGACGCAGATCAGCATCATGTCGAGACTGTCCGGAAAGGCCCGCATGATGGAGCCCTTGCGCTTGGTGATGAGGTTTTCGAGGTATAGATTGGGCCCGTAGAAACCAGCCGCGAATGCGAACACCACCGCGCCGATCTTCTTCTGGATTTCGAGGTTGTGGTCGTTGACGAACCACAGATAGGCGAACGCTCCGATGCCCAGAACCAGCGGCGTCGAGAAGCGGAAGAAGTAGAACATGGAGACCGGCTTGGGTCCCCGCAGCCCGGCCTGAACCAGCTTCTTGGCGACGTTCGGGTCAGCCAGCATCTTCTGCAGGTCCAGCAGATCGACGAACTTCTTGACCATCGACGTGTCGCGCTTGCGGATCGTCTTCTTCTCGGTCGCCAGCGCCGCGCGGCTCTTGCGGCGAAGCTCCTCGCGCCGGTTGGAGACGCCTTTCAGCCGGGCTTCCAGCTTGCTGTTCCCGAAAGCCGGCGCCGCGATCGTCAGCACCGTCGCGAACGTCGCGACGGCGGCGAACACCGCAGCCAGGAAAGCCGGATCGACAATCTGCGCCACGAGAGAATCGAAGTTGTTCACGCCTCGTCTCCGTCAGATTTTGAAGTTGATCATGGAGCGCATGATGTAGATGCCAACCGCCATCAGACCCGCAGCCGTCAGCAGGATCAGGTGGCCGAGCGGATTGGTGAAAAGCTCCATGATGTAGGCGGGCGTCGTCATGTAGACGAGCAGCATGACGATCACCGGAAGCGAACCGATGATCATCGCGGACGCCTTCGCCTCAGAGGACAGCGCCTTGATCTTCTCGCGCAGCATCTTGCGGGACCGCAGCACGGTGGACAGGTTGCCCAGCGCTTCCGAGAGGTTGCCGCCGGCCTTCTGCTGAATGCCGAGAACGATGTTGAAGAAGTTCACTTCCTGCACCGGGGTGCGCAGATACATGCGGTTGAGCGCCTGGTCCATCTGGACGCCCATGGCGATGGCGTCGACGACCAGCGTGAACTCTCCCGCAATCGGCTGGGGACTCTCGCGCGCGATGACCCTCAGGCACTCGCCCAGCGGCAGACCGGACTTGACGCCGCGCACGATGATGTCGATGGCGTCGGCGAATTGCGAGATGAACTTCTTCTGGCGCATGCCGATCGCCACCCCGAGCAGCCAGCGCGGCAGGCCGAATGCGGCGGCGAAGCCGACGCCCAGCGCGACATAGTATTCAAACTTCGCGACGAACATCCCGCCGCCGGCAACCAGGCCGATGACGGCCGAACCGATCCAGAAAGTCGGCACGGTGATGGTGAGCCCGGCCTGCTTGATCCGGTCTTCGATCGACTTGCCGACGGCGCGCTTCTTGCGGACTGCGTCCTCCCGATCGCGCAGCCCCTTGACCTTGTCCGCCATGTCCTTGCGGCGAGCGAGGCCGGCGTCGCTCACCCGGCCCCTGCCCCCGTCGCCGATCGCCTTGACGCGCTTGGACTGCTTTCCGGTCTCGGTCCCCGAGAAAGCAAAGCCGAGCGCCACGATGACCAGGAACGCCAGGCCGGCGGCGCCATAGGTCGCGAAATCCTGGTTCACCGGCCGCCCTCCTCCAGCGCGTCGAGCGCGCGGCCAAGGTCGGCGTCCATGTTGAAATACTTCGCGCGCTCCCAGAACCGGGGGCGGCCGATGCCGGTCCCGCTATGGGTGCCGATCAGCCT
>JAWXBJ010000035.1:0-4092 GCA_034439955.1 Alphaproteobacteria bacterium | reverse complement strand
CTCCGTCCACGCCTTGTCCGCTTCGCGCGGAATCTCCCATTCCTGCCATTGCTTCTTGAGCGCGGCGTTCAGCTTCTCGCGCAATGGCTCCAGCACGGCTTGCCACTTGTCCCAGATGACATCAATCTCCGCGTTGTTGGCGATGGATTTGAGGGTGATGTGCGGCACGCGCTCATAGACGAAGCCGTGGCGGATGTTCCCGCGCACCGGCTGGGAACTCGGCGCCGTGCGGGTGACTTCGGCTTCCTTGGTCTGGCCGTCGCGGGAATCGGCGAGCAGGTAAAACGGATAACGTGCGCCCATGATGCGTGCACGGGCCAGCGCCAGTGCCACGCGCGAAGTGTCAATCGTGATCCAGCGGCGGCCCCATTGCTCGGCAACGGTGGCGGTGGTGCCCGAGCCGCAGGTCGGGTCCAGCACGAGGTCGCCGGGGTCGGTGGCCATGAGGAGGCAGCGTTGAATAACTGCGGTCGCGGTTTGAACAACATAGATTTTATCTGCTGCCCCAGCCACATCGACCCAGAGATTTCCCACGGCGGTTGCAGCAAAGTCGTCTAGGAATCGTCTAAATCGCAACGTGCCGCCGCCCGCGTATATCCGGCCAGCTCCAATCAGTCGTGTAAATCCAGCAGCTGTAGTTGTCCATGTTCTTCCCGCAGGAGGTAGGAAAGTGCGTGCTTCGAAACTAATTGGAATCCGCTCGTGCTCACGTGCTGGTCTGTGGGAAGACGTGGAAACGTATTGGAAGAAACGCGCTTCTGGGTTGGCGAAATCCTCATCTAGCGCCCTTCGCGTGGTCCCGTCAGGAAATTGAACTTGGTCGTAGCGCTCGCCGGTAGTTTCACCTTCCCCTGCGGTAACTTTATGATGAGGTTGTCGAAATTTGAGTTGGGGAATGTTCTTCGCGTAGAACACTATGTAATCGCTTACTGCAGCGAGAGCTGTCGATGTTTGCCCGCCAGTTTTCTTTACCGTGATTATGCTGACGCAATTCTCATCCCCAAAAACCTCGTCCATTACCGACCGAACCCGATGGACATTATCGTCGCCGATTTGCACGAAGATCGAGCCGGAATCGGTGAGCAGATCGCGTGCGACGGTCAAACGGTCTCGCAGATAGGTGAGATAGCTGTGAATGCCGTCGCGCCAGGTGTCGCGGAAGGCTTTGACCTGCTCCGGCTCGCGGGTGATGTGGCCGGCGTTTCCATCCTTAACGTCGCGGCTGGTGGTCGACCATTGGAAGTTGCTGTTGAACTTGATTCCGTAGGGCGGATCAAAATAGATGCACTGCACTCTGCCGCGCAGGCCCTCACGCTCGGCGAGGCTTGCCATTACTTGCAGTGAATCGCCAAGGATCATGCGGTTCGACCAGTTCTGGTCGTGCTGGTAGAACTCGGTCTTGTCCGCCCCTATGGGAATTCCGTTGAAGTCGGCGAAGAGGTCGGCACTTATTTCCCCAGTGGTGTGCTGGCTCTCTTTGGTCTGGCGCAGCAGGTCGTCAATGAGCGCTTTGGGGTGGACCTTTTCCTGGATGTAGAGCGGCGGGGCGTGGACGACGAGGTCGCTCCAGTCCTGCTCATCCTTGCCGCGCCAGACGAGCTGTGGGTCAAGGTCCGTATTGCGGGCGTATTTCAGCTTGAGGGGCGCAGCATCGTCCTGCCTGAGCACGGACTGGTGCTCGGCGGTGGGGATGTTCTTCCGCTTGGCCTCGTCGTGCTTAAGGGTCTCGACGGACTTGAGACTGGGCGGTTTCTTGGCCATGATTATTGCTCCCCAATCGCTGGTTGCGCTGTGGCGGAGGTGATCATTTTCTCGAACTGTCCCGCCACCTTCACTGCGAAGTCGACTTCGATTTCATAGACATCGCAGAACTCGGCGAAGGCCCAGCGGCCATGCGTGCCGAGGTGGTTCACGCCGGGCACCCAGTAGGTTTTCATGGTGGAAGCCTTCTCCTTAGCATCTTCGCCACGGTAGCCCTTGATCTCGACGATAAGGTGGAGCAGATCGTCGTCGCCGTGCCCGTCCTCCACGAGCACGATGAAGTCGGGGAGATACTTGCGCAGCTCGGAGGCGTAGCGATACGGGACTTCGAGGCCGAGGTTGTGGTTCTTCACGTAAGCACGGACCTTGGGATGTGCCTCGGCCACGCGGCAGAACTCGGCCTCCCAGTCGCTGTCGAGCACGACCCAGTTGATGTGGCACTTGGGTGGCGGTCCCTTTGTGTCCCAGCGGTCGGTCTTGGAGGTGTTGAATCGGACGTGATTGGTCGAGCCGGTGGCGTTGTAGGGATCGAGCAGGGCCTTGATGGGCCGCCCGCCGATGAAGGCGCGGGTGATGCCGGCTGTGATTCGTTCGCAGGCGATGGCGGCCAGCTCTTGATACATGAGCAGCGCTGGGTAGGTGCTGCCCTTGCATTTGAGGCAGGTGTCGAGCCATTGCTTTGTTACGCGCTTAAGCTGACCGAAGAGGTGCAGCGGTGGCGGCTCGCCCGGATCGCGGAACTTCGTGTAGAGCAGCCGATGGGTGACGTTAAACAGGACCGTGGAGGGACGGACATCAGCGAGGTGCTCGACGGTCAGGGTTTCCGTCTTGCCAATAATGCCGGCGTTTTCGTTCTTGGTCGGGCCGACCAGTTCCGGCGTGAGGACGAGGATGGAGTCGTCGTCGAATTTGGCCTCGATGCGTTCCTCCGGGAGTTCCACGCGGTAGCCCTCGACGCGCGGAAAGCGGATTTCGAGGTGGTCGCGCTCGGGGCGAATGGCTTTGACCTGGACGGTGGGGCGCGGCGGCTTCGGCGTGGCGATGACGGGCTTGGCCGTGAAGTCGAAGGGAATGCCGAGGACATCGGCATATTCGACATCAAAGAGATTCTCTTCGTTGAGGTCGTAGGACAGGCGGCGAAGGGCGCGGCCAATGACCTGCTCGCAGAGAAGCTGGGTGCCAAAGGCGCGGACGCCGAGGACGTGGGTGACGTTGCTGGCATCCCAGCCTTCGGTGAGCATGGAGACTGAGACGACGCACCGAATGCCAGCCCCGAGCTGCCCTTCCTTGCCCACGGTGTTCATCACCTCCCGCAGCAGGTCCTGGTCGGACAGGTTGTCCGCGGCATGGGCATCCCTCTTGCGCTCGATGATTTCGCGGCGGAACCGCTCGATTTCATCACTGGCCATGGCGCGGAAATTGTCATCGAGCGCGTCGCCGGATTCGAGCTGCTCGCTGTCGATGAGGAGCGTGTTCGGGCGCGGGAGCGGGTTGCCGGTGGTTTCGTCGAAGTTGCGGAAGAGCGCGAGACGCCCCTTGACCAGGGAAGATGTGCCGTCGTCGTTCTTCTGGTGAAACCCGGAGATGTAGTCATAGACCAACTTGGAAGTGGCGGTGTTGTTGCAGACGACGATAAAGCAGGGTGGCACGCGAGCGCCCTCCGCATCCCAGAGCCTGTGGGTTTTTTCGTAATGGCCGTAGAGGGCTTCGAGCGCGGTCTTGAGGAGCGTGGGCAGCGCGAGAGGGTCGAGTTCCTCGCCAGCGCCGCGCCCTTTCTTCGGCATCTTGGTGCGGATGTGTTTCCAGAGTTCCCGGAACATCGGCATTTCGTCGTCTGTCGCGCCGGCAAGATTCTGCGCCACCGGAACGCGGGGCAGTTTCACGATGCCGCACTCGATGGCGTCCATGAGGGAGAAGTCGCTCATGGTCCAAGGGAAGAGCGTGCCCTCGATGTAGCCGGAGCCGCTGAGGAAGAACGGGGTGGCTGAGAGGTCGATGACGCGGGCGAGGCCGAGCTTGCGGTTGACCGATTCGAGGCCGGAAATCCAGACACGCGCGGCTTCGTTGTCCTTCTTGGCGCGGGCCTTCGCATCCTTCAATTCATCGCCCGAGAGTTTATTGCCCTGCTCGTCGGTGAACTCCACGTCATCCGCCGGCTTCTCGCGATAGCAGTGATGGGCCTCGTCATTAATTACGAGAATGTTCTTCATGCCCATCAGATCAGGCATCACGCGCTGGATCATTTGGCCCTCGGATTCGAGGGTCTTGGGCGCGTCGCCGGTGCGGCCTTGCAGGAGTTGACGCCCGCCTTTGGAAAGCTCGATGCGCTCG
>JAWXBJ010000034.1:0-15935 GCA_034439955.1 Alphaproteobacteria bacterium | reverse complement strand
CTAGAGCCTGATGCGATCGACCTGGATCAGGTAGATCGTTGAATCAGTTTCTATACCCATGAAGCCAGAGCAACTTTTGTCGATTGATCGGGATCGGTCCGATCCGAATCGACCGAAGGTTGCTCTGGAATCGCCTCCCTGAGCCGCCCTGACACCCGTCAGAACTTGCACCTTGGCGCCAGCAGATAACCGATCACCTCGTCGCCGGCGGCGACCTCTTCTGCGTCGGCGCATGTCGCGCCGCCGCCCGCTGGGGCGCGCAGAAAACGCATGCGGGTGGTCATCCAGGCGCCGGCTTCTCCAGGTTCGATCGGATCGAGGAAGGCGATTGCGCCAGTCTCAGCCTCCGCCGCGCATTCATAAAGACTGCCATTGCGTGTTCGCAGACCAAGGGCGGTGCGCCCGCCCTCACGGGGATAGATCGCCGTGACGATCGCCGGCTCGCCGAGCCTTTCCAGGCACGCATCGATTGCCGCAAGCGATTCCGTTACCGCTGCCGCTTCTGCAGACCCGGCGCCGGCCGCTCCGCCGAACGCGCAGCCGCCGAACTCGATTCCGTCAAACGTGACGACGGCGCTCGCCTCTCCCTGTCCGCCGCCCTCCGTCTGGCACAATTCCTTCCGGATCGAGATCGTCAGCGGATCCGATTCAAACACGTCTGCGCCATCCCGCCGCGCCGGTGCTGCTATCGGCGCCTCGATTTCCGGCAGGCCCGAGCGCTTGAACACAAACCACCCGTCGGCGAGGTCCAGCCGCCAGTATGGCTCGTCGCCCGCAGCATAGAAGGGCGGCGCCAACACCCAGTTCGTGCTGTCGATGACCGTTCCGGGCGCTGTACTTGCCGTCTGCGCGGGACCGGCGACCTCCAGCGCGCGCGATGGGACTGCGACCGCCAGCTGTGACTGCGGCTCGCCCGATACGGCTGGCGGATCGCCGGACGTGGCCTCGATGTTCGGCGACGCTTCTCCGCATCCGGCCAGCGCGAGGGTGACGCCCAACGCACATGCGAAAGCCGATACTCTTATCCGGCAAGGGCCTTCCAGAACGGTTTTCACAGTCACGTCGAGCCCCCGCTCACTGCATCCAACCCGTCCTATTCACTGCCGGGTTCGGTTTCCATCCGTGAGGATAGCATGTCAGATGCCGCCCGGTAGCCCTCCCGGGTGACGGGGCTCCCTCAGTTTCACGCCAGAACCAGGCGGAAATCACGCCTCTCGAGACGCCTTGGAGGCGCCATGGTTATCAGTTCGCCGCCTCCGACGGCGTCGAACAGGTCGTCGGCGCCGCGCCGATCCTCTCCCCTTAAAGTCTGGTAATGATCCATCACAGCCTGCAGCCGCCAAAGCGAGAAGGTGATGATGCTGCGTTCCCCGCGCCGTCCGCCAATGGTGAATTCGTGCTCGCCAAGCTGTCGGGGCACACGCGCGCCTTTTGGCTGGACAACCGCCCAATCGGCCAGTTTTCGGGCGGCATCGATCAGGACCGGCAATTGTTCAGACATCTGCCGCTTCAGGATTGGAAGCAGGGTGGACGGTGTTTCGTCGCCGGGCGCAAACTCGCCGGCGCCGGGTCCGATCGTCAGCATGCGCTCGACCCAGTCAGCGACGAGGGGCGCCAGCCGGCTCATGAGTTCGCCCGACCCCGGGTCCCTGTAAAGGTGGGCGTAAAGCGGGCCGAACAGCGCGAAATCCGCTAGACACGCGCGTGATCCCAGCAGGAACGGCATGCTTCGGAGGTGCGCGGAAAAATCGGCCAGAAACCCTTCATAATGCGCCTCAATGCCTGAAATCGTATCTTCGCTGACACCGAGTTTCGGCACGAAGGACCGGAAGCGATCGCCGATGATCTTGCCGATACGCTTCTGCTCGTCCTTCTTGGCGGCCGGAGCTGCAGTTTGGCCGAACTCCGCGCCGACCCAGTCTTCATTGTAGTTCCAGCGATAGTGCATTGCGGGGATGACAAGCCATTCATCCGCGTAGAGCTGGATCAGCAGGGTGACGAGGCGTTGCACGGCGCCCGCCGGGTAGACGCTTGGCCCCGGCGCTTCTGCCTCGACATGATCGATAATGACAGCGGTGTCCTGAATCGTCTGGCCGCCCGGGGTCAGGAGCACGGGAATCACTGCGTAGCCAACGCGTGGCTCTATGATGTCCCTGTAGACTTCCGGCGTTGCGACGGTCTCGACGAAATCGACGCCCTTCCAGCGCAGATAGCTCCGCACCTTGCCGGTGAAATAGCTGGCTTCCGTGCCGATGAGAACATACCCCATCCACCCGCCCCGCACAGAGGCAGCCCGCCCATCCACGAGCTGCGATACCTGCGTACTGTGCCTCAAAAGCATCACTCTGTGTACTCTTGACGCGAGGAATGGGCGATAATTCACAGATTGCGCGACGGCAATCGGCACAAGGCAAATTGGCGCCGGAACTGAACCCATGTCGTCATGAAACTTACGCAGGATCTCGGCGTTATGGCTGTATCGTCGCCGACTCGCTCGCCGCGCATCGCTGTCATGCGTCGCATTCGGCCTATTGGAGAATTTCAATGAAAACTGCTTTTGCGATGGCTGCCTCGCTGCTCGCACTATCGGCGTGCGCGACGGACCCGAATTCTGGTCAGATGATCTACGGCAACACGGCGCGCGGAGCGGCGATCGGCGCTCTGGGCGGCGCTGCGGTCGGCGTTCTGGCCGGCGGCGATGATGGTCGCAATGCGGCCATCGGAGCGGCGGTCGGCGCCATCGCCGGCGGCGGCGTCGGCGTCTACATGGACAAGCAGGAGGCGGAACTGCGCCGCCAGACGGCCGGCACCGACATCGGCGTCATCCGCAATGGCAACCAGATCGAGTTGCGCATGCCCGCCGACGTGACCTTCGCCGTCAA
Source organism: Alphaproteobacteria bacterium (assembly GCA_034439955.1). Classification (GTDB taxonomy): domain Bacteria; phylum Pseudomonadota; class Alphaproteobacteria; order Caulobacterales; family Hyphomonadaceae; genus UBA7672. Next base: position 13,053 of record JAWXBJ010000034.1, on the reverse strand, counting down.
CCAGGCCAACATCCAAAGCCAGTTCTACCCGGCGCTGAACGATGTCGCGACGACGCTGGTCGGCTATCCCTCGACCTCGATCGACATCGTCGGCCACGCCGACGCGGATGGCGCGGACGCCTACAACCAGGATCTGTCCGAACGCCGGGCCAATTCGGTCAAGAACTATCTGGTCGGCCGCGGCGTCCAGAGCGTCCGCATCCTCGCGACCGGCCGCGGCGAAAGCCAGCCCGTCGCCTCCAACACGACAGTTTCGGGCAAAGCCCAGAACCGGCGCGTGCAGGTCGTGCTGACGCCCGTCACCTGAAATATACCAGAGCAACCTGCATCCGCCGGGACGCAGGTTGCTCTACACTTCTAAGATGGAGCATTCAGGCGAGCGCCCTTCAACGGGCGCTCGTTTTCTTCATCAGCGCGATGGGTGCACAAGCCGGCTGAACTGCTCGGCCCATACGCCGTCGACGATCGGAGCAAGTTCATCCAGCTTTGACAGCGCCGATCCCGAAACCTTGTAATCGACTGAAACCCTGGTTCGCCCCTCGGCCGACCCCTTCGCGAACGTGAAGGTCAGGGCGCCCGTCGCCCCGATATCCTGCAGAGGTCCCAGCGTTGAATCGAGCCGAAGCAGCGTGCCGGGCATGATCGAGACCACCCGGCCGTGCTCGACGGCCCCGCCATCCCACGTCTCGCACCAGCAGCCGCCGGCAACCGGGGCGAGCGACAGGTTCGCGGAAGCGCCGGAATAGGTGTGCGACGACGCCCACCAGATTTCGGGATGGATCAGCCTTTCCCACAAGGCCTCGGATGCGATGGCCACGTCCGCTTCGTGATGCAGGATGAACCCGTCCGGCGCCGACGCCTTTACCTCAGCGTGCGCCGCACCGCACGCCAGCGCCAGCGTCCACGCCGCAACCCAACCTGCCTTCAGCACGTGCGCCTCCTTCGTGATCCGCGAGCGTCCACATTCCGCGCACCGCGCTACGCTTGAATCGACTACGCCGCCTTCTCCTCCCGCTCCCTCGACGGGAAGCGCGAATAGAATGTCTCGCCCTTGGCCGCCATGTCGCGCAGCAGGGCGTTGGGCCGGAAGCGCTCGCCATAGGCCTCGGCGAGGCGGTCGCATTCCTCCACAAACGTCGGGATGCCGATCTTCATGTCCATGTAAGAGCAGACGCCGCCCGAATAGGGCGCGAAACCCCATGCCAGGATCGAGGCGATGTCGGCGTCGCGCGCATCCGTGATGACGCCCTCTTCAAAGCAGCGGGCGATCTCGACGCACTGACGGAACAACAGCCTCTTGGTGAGTTCGATTTTCAGCGCCGGCGGGCATTCGGAGATCTTTACCTCCACCTTCTTGCCGATATCGGGATAGATGCGCGACGGCTTCCCCTGCTCGTTGTAGTCGTAGAAGCCCTTGCCCGCCTTGCGGCCGACCCGGCCCTGCGCCTCGACAATCCACGCCATCACATCGCCGACCGGGTTCTGCTCGTAGGACTTGCCGGCCGCCTTCGCGGACTCCCGGCCGATTTTCACGATGGTGTCGAGTCCGACCGAGTCGGACACTTCCAGCGGTCCCATCGGCATGCCGGCCATGCGGCCGACATTCTCGACGATCGCCGGGGCAATGCCTTCCGCCAGCATCGTCATGCCCTCTTCAGGGTATGTTCCGAACACGCGCGAGGTATAGAAGCCGCGCACGTCGTTCACCGCGACCGGCGTCTTCCGGATTTTGAGAACGTAATCCATCGTCTTGGCCAGCGTCTCTTCGGACGTCGCCTTGCGCTTGATGATTTCGACCAGGCCCATCCGCTCGACCGGCGAGAAGAAGTGGATGCCGATGAAATTGTCGGGGCGCACCGACGCCTCGGCCAGCCCCGTAATTGGCAGGGTGGACGTGTTCGTCCCCATCACCGCCGTCTCGCCAAGCACGGCCTCGATGCGCCTGGTGACCTCCGCCTTGATGCCGGGATTCTCGAACACCGCCTCCACCACGATGTCGGCGCCGCGCGCCTGCTCGTAGTCGGTTGTCGGCGTGATCAGCGCCAGCAGGGCCTCGCCCTTTTCCTTGGTGGTCTTGCCGCGCGAAACGTCCTTGTCGACGATGCGCCTCGAATACTCCTTGCCCTTGTCCGCGGCTTCCTGGGTGGTGTCGATCAGAATGGTCTCGATGCCGGCCTTGGCCTGCACATAGGCGATGCCGGCGCCCATCAGGCCGGCGCCGATCACCACGGCTTTCTTCACATCGTATTTCGGATACGAGCCGGGACGCGATGCGCCCTTGCCCAGCTCCTGCATCGACAGGAAGAGCGAGCGGATCATGCCCTTGGCTTCCGGCGTCATCAGCGTCTTGACGAAATAGCGGCTCTCGATCCGCAGCGCGGCGTCCATGGGCACGATCAGGCCCTCATAGACTGCCGAGAGGATGTGCTTCTGCGCCGGATAGTTTCCCCAGGTCTGCTTGGCCAGCATCGCCGAGCCGAAGGTGAAGACCGGCGCGCCCTTGGCGTCATTGGGTCCGCCTCCGGGAATGCGGTAGCCCGGCATGTCCCAGGGCGCCTTGGCGTTGGGGTTCGCCTTGACCCACACCCTGGCCCTGTCCACCAGCTCCGCCGCCGGAGCGAGATCGTGAATCACTCCATTGCTCTTGGCCTGTTCGGCCGTCATGGACTCGCCCTGCAGCAGGAAGGGCGCAGCAGCCTGCGCGCCCATCAACCTCGGAAGGCGTTGCGTGCCGCCGCCGCCGGGCATCAGTCCGACCTTGGCTTCCGGCAGGCCAAGCTGCAGCTTGGGATTGTCGTTGGCGGCGATGCGGTAATGGCAGGCCAGCACGACCTCCAGCCCGCCTCCCAGCGCCAACCCGTTGATGGCCGCCGCCACCGGCTTCTTGCAGGTTTCAAGACCGCGCAGGATCTTGTTGAGCGCGAACGAGCGCTCGAACGCCGCTTTCAGCTTGTGCTCGGGATTCCCCTCGCCGCCGCCGCCGCTGCTCGCGCCGGAGCCGCCGCCGAGTTCGCCCAGATCAGCGCCTGCGCAAAAGCCTGACGTCTTGCCCGACGTGATCACAAGGCCCTTGATCGCGGCGTTGCTCGCAACCTCCTCCGCAATGGCGGCAAGATCGGCCACGGCCCTGGCCGTGAGCGTGTTCATCGAACGTCCCGGCACGTCGAACGTCGCAAGCGCCACGCCATCGGGGTCGATGTCGAACTTGAATGTTTCGAGGTTCATTGTGCGTCACCCTTGGGCGGCTCTTTGTTGTCCGGCTTCGGCTTTGAAAGGCCCCCGGCGGCGGCCGCGAGACCAAGACCGATGGCGACTCCAAGCGAGAGCCACAGCGCCAGATTGTCGGTGGCGACGCCGACCGCGACGCCGACCGCAATGCCGATCGCTAGCCCGGCTCCCGCCGGCAGGCCTTTGGATGGTTTCTTCTCAGACACGCTCGATCACCGTCGCCGTGCCCATGCCCGCGCCGACGCAGAGCACGGCCAGAGCCGTCTCCTTGTCCGACCGCTCCAGCTCGTCGAGCACGGTGCCGAGGATCATGCCACCGGTCGCGCCCAGCGGATGGCCCATGGCGATGGCGCCGCCATTCACGTTCATCTTCTCGTGCGGAATATCGAGCGCCTGCATCATCCGCAGGACCACCGAGGCAAACGCTTCGTTGAGTTCGTAGAGGTCGATGTCATCGACTTCCATGCCGAGCTTCTTCAGGAGCTTCTGCGTCACCAGCGAGGGACCGGTCAGCATGATGGACGGTTCGGAGCCGATCGAGGCGAACCCCTTGATGCGCGCCCGCGCCTTGAGGCCCAGCGCCTCGCCCATCTCCTTCGTGCCGATCAGCACGCCAGAAGCGCCATCGACGATCCCCGACGAATTGCCGGCATGGTGGACGTGGTTGATCTTCTCGATTTCCGGATAGCGCTGCTTCACCACGTCGTCGAACGCCATCACGCCCATCTGCTCGAAGGCTGGATTGAGCGCCGCCAGCGTCTGCATCGTGGTGTCGCCGCGCACCGTTTCGTCGTGCGCCAGCAGCGTCACGCCGAGCTGGTCCTTGACCGGCACGACCGACTTCGAGAACCGGCCTTCCTTCCAGGCATGCGCCGCGCGCTTCTGACTCTCGACCGCGAAGACGTCCACGTCATCGCGAGAGAAGCCGTACTTGGTGGCGATGAGGTCGGCGCCGATGCCCTGCGGCGCGAAATAGGATTTCATCGCGATTTCGGGATTGGTCGCCCAGGCGCCGCCATTGGAGCCCATGGGCACGCGAGACATCGCCTCGACGCCGCCGCCGATCGCCATGTCCGCCTCGCCCGTCATCACCTTGGCCGCCGCGATGTTGCAGGCTTCGAGGCCCGAAGCGCAGAACCGGTCCACCTGCAGGCCCGCTGTCGTCTCCGAATAATCCGCATTGAGCACCGCGACCCGCGCAATGTCCGAGCCCTGCTCGCCAATCGGGGTGACGCACCCGAGGATGACATCGTCCACTTTCGAGGTGTCGAGATCATTGCGGTCCCGAAGCGCCTTCAGCACCTGCGTCGCCAGCTGAAGGGACGTCACCTCGTGCAGCGTCCCGGTCGATTTGCCCTTGCCGCGCGGGGTTCGGACGGCGTCGTAGATATAGGCTTCGGCCATCATGGCCTCCTCTTGAGTCTCTGCCCCCGCGAAGCGGGGGAAGTGGATCGCGAACGAAGTTCGCGAGACGTAGGGGGCTGTTCCCCGCTGGCTATGTCGGGGAGTCCGCCCGCAATTCGCCCCCTTCCCGCCTGCGCGGTACTTCCCCCGTTTCAAGGGGGAAGAAAGCTACAGCCCCCGACTGCCGCAAAGGCGGCCTAAAAAGCTTCAGCCCTCAACGCCATCACAGACCCGGCGCCTGTCTTGACCTTTGCGAGATGTGACGTTGCGTCAGGCAACACGCGTTGGAAGAAATAGTCCGCCGTCGCCAGCTTGTCAGCATAGAAGCTGTCACCCGATCCCGCCTGGTCCAGGGCCGCCTTGGCCATCTGCGCCCACATCAGCGCCAGCGCCGTCAGGCCGAAAAGCTGGAGATAGTCGTGGCTGGACGCACCGGCATTGTCGAAATTCGACATGCCGTTCTGCATGAGCCACATCGTGCCGTCCTTGAGCTGGGCGGCGGCGGTCCGCACGCCCGCAACATGGGGCTTCATGGCCTCATCGGCCTCGTGAAGCGCACAGAACTCCTCGAGATCAGTGAAAAACGCAAAGACCGCTCGCCCGCCATTCGCCGCCAGCTTGCGACCGACCAGGTCGAGAGCCTGAATGCTGTTGGTGCCCTCGTAAATCATGGCGATCCGGGCGTCCCGCACGAATTGTTCAATCCCCTGCTCGCGCGTGAATCCCGCCCCGCCATGCAGCTGTAGTGCGTCGGAGGCCGCCTTGAAGCCCCGGTCCGTCAGGAACGCCTTGATCACCGGGGTCATCAGCGCCATGCGGTCGTCGGCCTTTTCGCGAACCTTCTCGTCCGGCGACACATGCAGGAGATCGCCCTGCAGCGCCGTCCAGTAGGCGAAGGCCCGGGCGCCCTCGATGAAGGCGCGGCAATCCATCAGCATCCGGCGCACGTCCGGGTGGACGATGATCGGGTCGGCCGCCTTGTCCGGCGCCTTCACTCCGGTGATCGACCTGCCCTGCGTCCGGTCGCGCGCGAAGCTCGCCGCGTTCTGATAGGCGACCTCGGCCTGGGCCAGCCCCTGGACGCCGACGCCCAGGCGCGCCTCGTTCATCATCACGAACATGATGCGCATGCCCTTGTGGGCCTCGCCGACCAGATGGCCGGTCGCGCCGTCATAGTGCATGACGCAGGTGGCGTTGCCGTGGATGCCCATTTTCTCCTCAAGCCCGCCGCACTCCAGCGAGTTGTGCGCGCCCAGCGATCCGTCCGCGCCGACCATCACCTTGGGCACGATGAACAGCGAAATGCCCTTGACCCCTTCAGGCGCGCCCTCGATGCGGGCCAGCACCAGATGAATGATGTTGGCGGAAAGGTCCTGTTCGCCGCCCGAGATCCAGATTTTCTGCCCGGTGATCCTGTAGGAGCCGTCCGGCTGCGACACGGCTTTGGTCTTGATCAGTCCGAGGTCCGTTCCGCATTGCGGTTCGGTGAGGTTCATCGTGCCAGCCCATTCGCCGGTGGCGAGCTTGGGCAGGTACATGCGCTTCTGCTCATCCGACGCGCCGGCATGGATGGCCGAATAGGCCCCGTGGGTCAGGCCCGGATACATGGCGAAGGCCATGTTGGCGGAGGAACACATCTCTGCGAACACCAGCGCGATCGTCCGCGGCAAGCCTTGCCCGCCATACTCAGGATCGGAAGACAGCGTCATCCAGCCGCCCTCGACCATCTGGCGATAGGCGTCGATGAACCCGTCCGGCGTCACCACCGAGGCATCCGGATTGCGCCTGCAGCCTTGCCGGTCGCCGACCGAGTTGAGAGGCTGCAACACATCCGAGGCAAAGCGGGCGCCGCCTTCGAGGATCGCATCAATCACGTCCGGGGGCGCTTCCGCAAACCCTGCGAGGTTGGAATAGCTGTCGATCCGCAGCACCTCGTTCAACAGGAAACGCATGTCGCGCAGCGGCGCCTGATAGCCTGGCATAAGCCGTCATCCTCAAAGCCTGGGCGGCTGTTTCTAGAGCATCCCTCGATCAAACTGAATCAGTTTGACCGAAGAACGATGCTCTATATCAAAAGTGTAGAGCGACTTGTCTGCGTCCAGACGGGCGAGAGGTTGCTCTGGTTCTCAGGCAGGAAACTCACGCCGATTCGACGGGAGGTCGATTCAGCCTGTACCACGTATTCGGCGCCCGACGGCAAGCCCGCCGGCGGGGAACACTGCAACGCGCCCGCAATTCAGATCGCGTGAGCCGCGTCGCCGTCGAGGCCCGCCCGGGCGACACGCTCGTACGCACGCGCCGATTGCTCGACCTCGACGCCGGGACCCATCTCCTGCAGTTTTTCTTCCGTCCACTTCACGCCCTTCTGGAGCGTCTGCAACGCCGCCTCGATGTCCTCGCGCTGTTTTTCAAGATTGCGGATCTGGTCGCGCGACTTCTTGAGCGAGAGCTTCAACTGGGCGCGGTGGCCCTCGTGCGTATAGAGATCGAGGATCTCCCGGATGTCGGACAGCGAAAAACCGACGCTCTTGCCCTGCAGGATCAGTTTGAGCCTGGCCCGGTCCCGCGGCGCATAGACGCGATTCAATCCGTCACGCGCGGGGTGAAGCAGGTCCTTGTCTTCGTAGAAGCGCAAGGCGCGCGGCGTCACCTGAAATTCGCGCGCAAGTTCGCTGATCGTATAGGTCTTCATTCTCTGCCTCCCATGTATTCCTTATCGTGCTTCGTTGTTTGCCCCGAAGCTGCGTTCATTAACGCTGAGTAAGACGTAGCGTTAAGCTCTGTTGCGGTCAATTGAAGCAGCCCGGGCCGGATGACCTCTCCGTTAAGCTTAACGCGCTTTTAACGGGCAAAAGCCCAACTGGCCGATGAAACAGGATTGCGACAGCGTTATCGCGGTTCGATTCGGAGCGGCTGGATGACCCAGGGACCCTGGAGCGTGAAGGGGATCGACGCCAAGGCCCGCTCCGCCGCGCGCGAAGGCGCCCAGGTGCGTGGCGTCACGCTGGGTCAATACCTCAATTCGCTGTTGCTCGACGACCGCCCCGCCGGGATCGACGCCATCCAGGTCGGAGACTTGCGCGCCAGCGACGCCGCCCCCGACGACATGCGGCGCATGTCGATCGAGATCGACCTCCTCTCCCAGCGGCTGGAGGCCGCCCAGACCCGTTCGGCTCGAACGCTTTCGGGGGTCGACAAGTCGATACTGGGTCTCATCGGCAAGGTGGACCTTGCCAACAAGGCGCAGCTGGGCGGGCTCGAACGCGTCGCCCGGGCCCTCACCGACATCGAGACGACCCAGACCGCGCTGCGCGGCCGGATCGACACGCTCGAATCGCAAGGCCGCCCCGGCCAGACCCTTGAGGCTCTGCGTGCGCTCGAAACTTCGCTTGCCCGCCTCGCCGGCGCCGTCGCGGAACGTTCCGACGGGCTGGAACGGGATCAGGCCAATTTCCGCGACCTCTTCGAACAGAAAGTCGCGAATATCTCCGACCGCGTCGACGATGTCTCGCGCACCCTCGACAGCGCCGTCAACTCCGCCGTCAGCAACGCCGTCCGCTCCTCGTCCAACGGCCTCACCGACCGTGTCGACCAGATCGAGGCGCAGATGTCCGCCTCCGAGCGGCGCATGGACGGCGCGCTTGGCCGCATCACCGACGCCGCGTCGCGTTTCGAGCTGTTCGAGACCAAGGCGGAACGCGCCGCCAGCGAGACCACATGGCGCATGGAGCGCGCCCTTGAATCGACGGCGACACGATCGCGTGCGCTTTCGAAAGACCTTCTTGATCGTGTGGATTCGATCGAGGAAAAGACCCGCGACGCCGTCGGCGAACTGGGTCAGGCCGTCGCCCGCATCACCGAGCGGCTTGGCCGCGCCGAACGCAAGAACGAAACGGCCATCCACAGCCTAGAGCGATCGGTGTCCGACTTCGACGACAAGCTCGGGCGCGCCGGTCCGTCTGGCGCGAGCGACACCGTTGCGGAAATCAAGGCCGCCTTCCAGCAGCGTCTCGACACGCTTGTCGACGATCTCTCGCGCCCGATCCATGCCGTGCGGGCCGACGTCGAGCGCCGGGTCGAGGAGGCCCTGCGGTCCAACCAGCCTGAAAAGATCGACCGTCTCGAACGCTCGATCCGCCACATCCAGGACCAGCTTGAGCAGTCCGAATCCCGGCAGGTTGGCGCGATCGAGGCGATGAGCGCGCAGATCGACCGCATGTCGCGCGCCGTCGACGAGCGGCTGCGCTCCGTCGAAGGTCGCCCCGACGACCGCTCGATCGACGATGTCCGCCGCGAGATGATGCGCCTTGCCGACAATATCGAGGCGCGCCTCGACGCCGCCGAGACGACCGACCGGCTTGCCGCCGGATCGATCGAGTCGCTGCGTCAGGATGTCGGCCGCATCGACCAGTCGGTCAATCAGCGCATCCAGGCGTCCGAGCGCCAGAGCGCCGCCGCCATCACTTCTGTGGGCGACCAGGTCGCCGTCGTCGCCGAGCGTCTCCAGCGACGTCACGACGAGAGCATCCAGCGTCTCGGCGCCCGTCTGGACGATGTCTCCGGCGCACCGGTGCGGCGGAGGACTTTAACCGCTTCGCGGAAAAGTTCGACGAACGCGTGCGCGACAGCGAGCGGCGCAGCGCGGAGGCGATCGGACAGATCGGCGAACAGGTCGCCCGTGTCGCCGACCGGCTGCAGACCCAGCACCAGGAATCCTTGCGCGTCATCGAAGGACGTCTGGCCGAATCGGGCCGCACCCATGAAACCCGGCTGGCCGACGCCCTCGCCGACATGTCGCGCAGGCTCGACGAGATCGGCGATCAGTCTTCCGCGTCGCTTGGACCTGTCCGCAACACCGTGTCGTCGATCGCCCGGCGGCTCGCCAGTCTCGAAGACGGCGCGCCCGCATCCCTTGGCCCGCCGCCCTTCGCCCCGTCCGCCAGTCCCTCGTCTTCGAGCGACGCCTATCTCGTGATCGACGATCTGGGCGGCGCCGGCGCGCCGGCGAGCCACGGCCTCGATTTGGACGATTCACGCGACATTGTCGGTGTCGAGCCTCCGCCCTTCAGCCATGGCGGGGATACCGACCTGTTTTCCGAGGAGTCCGTCTTTCCGTCATCCAGCCACGAGAGCGACGTCGTTCCCGCCAACGCCATCGACGACCTTGTCGATACCGACGACATGCTTTTGCAGCCTCCGCCCTACGCCAACGACTTTGTCGTCGATCTTCCGCCCGACGATCCGGCTGACCGGCCGCCTCTTGACTATCTGGCCGAAGCTCGCCGCGCCGCCATTCAGGGCCGGCGCGTACCGATCGAAGCCGCCCATGCGGCGGCCAGCCGCAAGGGAGTGGGTCGCGGCCCCCTCGTCGCCTCCGCCGCGCTGGCCCTGGCCGTCGCCGGCGGCGGCGCCTGGACAGTCATGCGCGGCAAGCAGGAAGCAGTGACCGACTCCTTCACCAGGCTCGATCCCTCATCGCCTGTCGCGGCGGAGGGCGATCCCGCCGCCGCGGCTTCGGACCTGTTCGGCGACGCCCCCGCTCCCCCCCTGGTGGAAGTGGCCGCGCCCGAGATTCCCGAGCCCACCGAGCCGACCGCCACGGGCGCAAAGGCGGTCGCAGTCGAACTGTTCGAGGAAACCTCGCTTGTCACCCGGCCTGTCGCGCGCCCATCCCCCGTCATTACGCCGACGCTGGCGGATGCGGTCGAAAGCGGTGATCCGGTCGCCCTCTACGACCAGGCGCTCGATCTTCTCCAGACCGGAGAAAAGGGCCGCGGCGTCCGCCTGATGAAGGAAGCCGCCGGCAAGGGCCTGGTCATGGCCCAGTACTGGCTGGCCAAGCTCTACGAAAAGGGCGAAGGCGTCCCGCGCGACATGGCGGCGTCAAGGTCCTGGACGGAGAAGGCGGCCATCGGCGGGAACGCCAAGGCAATGCACGATCTGGCCGTTTTCTATGCCGAGGGCGATTCCGGACCGCAGAGCTATGCTGCGGCCGTCGAGTGGTTTCGTCAGGCATCGGATCTGGGGCTTGTCGACAGTCAGTACAATCTCGCGGTCCTTTACGAGCAGGGGCTGGGCCTCAGCCAGGACCCCGCCGAGGCGGCCTTCTGGTTCGAGATCGCAGGCCGCTCCGGGGACCCGGACGGGGCTCGGCGCGCGCGCGACCTGTTGACGGCCATTCCAGCCGCCGAGGCCGAGCAGATCCGGCGACGCGCCCGCGCCTTCAATCCCCGGGCCGTCATCGCCCGCGCCAACGGCGAATTCGGACGCCGTCCCTGGGATACCGCCAGCCCGGCCCAGATCAGCGAGGCCCAGCGCCTGCTCGAACAGCTTGGCTACCGGCCCGGCGTGCCGGACGGCCAGACCGGCGCCCGGACCGTCGAGGCCATACGCGCTTTCGAACGCGACAAGGGACTGCCCGTGACGGGCGAGGCCAGCGTCCCGCTGCTGCGCCAGCTGCACGCCGCCACGCTCAATTCGAGCGGCTGAAACCTGTACATACGTCCCACCAGATCAGCCGGAGCCTTGGCGCCGCTGTCGGAAGGCAGCTGAGCCGATCTGTTTCAAGGGTCCGGAGAGCGATTTCCGGTCGCTGCGGCGTCCCTGCGCTTTCGGCCCGTCGTTTGCACGCGTAGAACGGCGAAATGCTGATTCACCTTCCCATCGCGGAGATCGCGGTTGATCCGCTGATCGTCGCCGCGATCGGCACGGGGGTCGGGTTTCTCTCCGGACTCTTCGGGGTCGGAGGCGGGTTTCTGCTGACGCCGCTGCTGATCTTCTATGGCGTCCCGCCAGCCGTCGCCGTGTCGACGCAGGCCAATCAGGTGTTGGCGACATCAATCGCAGGAGCGTCTTCCCATTGGCGGCAGGGCGCGGTCGATGTGCGCCTTGGGTCGCTGATGCTGGCGGGCGGTCTGGCGGGTTCGGTGCTGGGCGTCGGGATTTTCAGCCTTTTGCGGTATCTGCGCGTCGTCGACGCCACGATTTCCGTTCTCTACATCGTCCTGCTTGGCGTCATCGGCGGTCTGATGGCGTGGGAAAGCGTTGGAGCGCTGGGCAAGACCGGGGGCGACCCCGGTCGCCGCACCCGCTTGCGCGGATGGATGCGCGGTCTTCCGATCAAGCGGCGCTTTCCCCGCTCGGGGCTCTATATCAGCATTATTCCCCCGATCGGCATCGGGTTCGTCGTCGGCATTCTCGCCGCCGTCCTGGGCATCGGAGGCGGGTTCATCCTCGCGCCCGCCATGGTCTACCTGCTGGGCGTGCCGACGCGCGTCATGGTGGGCACCTCTCTCTTCCAGATCATCTTCATCACCGGCTTTGTCACCTTCCTGCAAGCGACCTTCAACGGCACCGTAGACATGGTGCTGGCCTTCCTCCTGATGATCGGCGGGGTCATCGGCGCACAAGGCGGCGCCGCTGCCGGTCGCCGGCTCAAGGCGGCTCAGCTCCGCCTGCTCCTTGCTCTCGTGGTCCTCGGGATGGCCGCCAAGCTCGCCTTCGACATCTATGTCGCGCCTCGCCCACCGTTCGAGCTGGAGGCCCTGGCATGAACGGGAGCGCCGGCCCCTTGCTCTGCCTTGCCCTCCTGGCGTGTCCGGCCGCAGCCGCCCAGGGCCCGATCGAGCGACCGCCGCTGGAGGCCCCGCTTCCCGGCGAGCCCATCGCGGCGGGGCTCGCCGAGGACACCGTCGAGGTCAAGGTCAACTATTCCGGCGCCCGGATCGTGCTGTTCGCCACCTCCCCGTTCGGAGAAGACCCCGCCACCGGCTTTGCGGTCGCCCTCATCGGTCCGAGCGCTCCACAAACCGTGCTGCGCCGCACCGCTGCCGGTCGGGAACGCTTCGAGTTCGTGGCGGCCCCGACCGTCTTCGCCATTGGCGCCGAACCGCAGGTCGCCGAGACTGTGACGCCTGAGACAATGATCCTCGCTGGCCTCAACGCCGCCGGCTCGGCGATGCCCGAAGCGCGCAACCTCGCCTCTCCCGACCTCGCCCTGTGGCGCGCCGCCTTCGTGGAGCTGAAGATGGATCAACAGCTTTATTCGCTCGACGAGACCACGATCGAACGTCTCGATGGCGGGCTGCGCCGCGTGCGCATCAACCTGCCGGCCAACGCTCCGACAGGCGTCTACCGCGTGCGGGCCGTCGCCTTCCAGAACGGCCAGCGCATTGGCGAGACCGAGCAGACACTCACCCTGATACGCGGCGGCATGGACGCCACACTGTTCGACCTGTCCCGGAAACATGGCGTGATCTACGGATTTCTGGCCGTTCTTCTGGGCTCCCTGGTTGGCCTGATCGCCGCCTGGGTCGGTCGGCGCTAGATGTGGACTCTCAACAGGTTGTCCTCGGAGAGGCCGAGGCGGCTGATGGGTGTCTGGGATTTTATTCCGCCGTGCGGGCGATGCCAGTTGTATCT
>JAWXBJ010000033.1:0-25852 GCA_034439955.1 Alphaproteobacteria bacterium | reverse complement strand
TAATGAAGTCATTCTCGGGCAAGCGAAGCGCGACCCGGGAATCTTTCCTTCCTTGTCACAATCGGATTATTCGCGACGGAAAAAAGCTTCTCGGGTCAAGCCCGGGAATGACTCCGCCGCCTTATGCGTCTTCCCTGTCAACAAGCGAGAGGCTGGGAGGGGGTCTGCCGGCCCCATCACCCCACCACCCCGTCGCTTGCCGCCTCGCCATTCGCCGCGAACGCAAACGCCAGCCGCCGCCTCGCGACATCGCGCGTGAGGGTCAGCACCACGCTATCACCGGGCGTCATGAGGCGCCGGAACTTCATCCGGCTGACCCCGAAACTCCCCGGCGAAAAACCCCAGATTTCCTCGCCCAAACGCGCCGCGATATGCACCTGCGCAACGCCCGGCAGCACCGGCCTACCGGGGAAATGCCCCTTGAACCAGACCAGTTCCGGCGCCAGCACGAACCGCGCCTCGACCGTCAACTCGTCCAGCACCAGGACTTGCGTGTCCAGCATCCCGATGAGCGAGGGCGTATCGAACAATCGCGCGAGATCGCCGGCCACACGCTTGCCCTGCGCGTTGACCGGAACCCGTCCGACGAACCGCCAGGACTTCGGCCGCTCCGCCGGCTCCAGACGCGCCGACAGAAGCCGGCGCAAACCCCGCGTGAACCGGAACGCGCCCATTGCCGCCAGCTCCGTCCCACCCTCCGGGGTCAGTACGATCACCGCACCCAGCGCCTCGCCGCCATTTTCGGACAGCCCGACGACGGCCGCCTCGGCGACGCCTTCCAGCGCTCCCAGCGCCTCCTCGACGCGAGCCAGCGACACGCGCTTGCCCTCCACCTTGACCACGCGGTCGGTCCGCGCCAGCAGGCGGAACCGCCCGTCCGGCAGCATCTGCGCATGGTCTCCCATGGGCTGCGCCTCTCCGCCGGAGAAGGGCGATTCAACCAGCAGAACGCCCTCGGGCGACAGAGCCAGCCTCACCCCGCCCAGCGGCGTCCACGGCTCGTCGTCGTCGCGCCTTTGCCGCATCGCGACCCCACCTGTCTCGGTGCTTCCGAGAATCTCGATCGGCGGCGCGCCACACGCCTCGCTCGCTTCCAGCGCGCCTGTCAGCGGCAGCGCCTGGCCCGACGACAGGACGAAGCCGGGCGCGCCATTGGGAAACCGCAGCGCCGGCGGCATGCGGGTCAGATGCGCCGGGCTCGACACCGCCACGCTGCGCGGCCCCAGATCAGCGGCGAAGGCCTCCCATCCAAAAGCCTGGCGGTCGCTTGATCGCCAACCGGCCAGCACCGGCAGCGCCACCCGAAACAGCAGGCCGTAGATGTGCTGGTGCGAGACCGTCCCCGCCACATGATCGGCGCGGTCTGCGAACCAGCCTGCCCAGTAAACCGCCTCGGCGTCGATCTGGCTCAGCCGTTTGGGCGCCTGCTTGGGCGCGCCCGTCGATCCCGAGGTGAAGAAGATCAGCTCCGCATCGGCGTCCGGGGCGAAATCAAAAGCTGCATTGTCGCCCGCTGCCGCTTCAAGCATCAGGGCCGCACTGTCGCCCCGGTCGGACAGGAACGATCCGGCGTTCGCCCCCACTTCTTGCAGATAGGCCGGCAGCGCATGAGGCAGGATCGCGATCCGGCGGCCCAGCGCCGCGCCCGCCAGCAGACCCGCCGCCAGCAACGCCGCCGAATCGGTGTGCAGAAAGACCGGACCGTCTCCCGGCTCCACCCGCGCCATCGCTCGCCGCGCTGCGGACCGCACCTCGCCCGCGGTCACGCCCCGGTCCTCGCCCACGAACAGCACACGCGCCGGCGGCGCCGAGCCCAGCACATGCAGCAGGCCGTTCATTTCGGCTTCCGCTTCGCCGCCCCATCGTCTCCGGCGCGCACGATCGACCGCACAATCAGCTCGACCGTAAGTAGCGTCCCCATCGCGACATACGCGATGACGCCATTGTAGACCGCCCACCATTCCAGCGACGCGCGCAGCGCCGTCCACAGCGCGATTGATCCGTTGACCACGAAAAACGCGCACCACACCCATGTCACGGCGCGCGTATAGCGCACGCCGCTTTCAGGCAGATCCGGCTCGACCATGCGCGCCAGCCGCTCGACCATGCTGGGCGGACGCGCCAGCGTGACGCCGAACGCCAGCAAAAGGGCGGCGTTCATCAGCACCGGATAAAGCCGCATCGCCAGATCGGCGTTCCACAGCGTCAGCACGGCGAGGCTCGCCGCAACGCCGAAGCCCGCCCATGTAAGTCCCGCCGGCATGGCCTTGCCCAGACCCGTCCCGGCCCGCACGGCGATCACCGCCGCCATCGCCAGCGTCACCCACAAGGGTCCGGCCTGGCGGACCGCCAGCAGCGCAATCAACGGGAACAGCAACGACAGCAGGGCCAGCGCGATGCTCAGCCGGTCAGGGCCAAGCGGTCTCGGCTTGAAATCATAATAGCTCATGGACCGGCGTGCAGGGTCTGCACCAGCGTCACGAGGTCCCCCACCGTGCGGACGTTCTCGAACTGGTCCGGCGTCACCTTCCGGCCGGTGGATTCCTGCAGCTTCACCATCAGATCGACGGCGTCGATCGAATCGAGATTGAGATCGTCCATCAACCGTGCGTCCGGATGGATGTCCGCCGCCGGTATCTCGAACGCGCCCGTGAGGTACGCCAGGATTTCCGCATAGGCCTCTTGAGGCGTCATCTCACTCCTCACTTCGCGCCAATGAAGTCGGCGAGGGCCCGCACGGTCTGGAAATGCGAGGCGACGTTCTTGTCCTGAGGGTCGATCTTCACGCCGTATTTCTTCTGGATGGTGACGCCAAGCTCGAGCGCGTCAATGGAATCGAGCGCGAGGCCGACATCGTCAAACAGATTCTCCTCGGAACCGATGTCCTCGGGCCTGACGTCCTCGAGCCCGAGCACATCGACGATCATCTGCTTCAGCTCGGACTCGATCGCGCTCATGCCCGCAACAACCCCTCAATGCGACCGGAGACGTCCATGGTGAGCTTGCGGACAGCGGAGGCCGAGCGGTCATAGCCATATTGGCCGACCGTATCAATTCGCTCGTGCACGCGGATCGTCCAGTGTCCGCGCCGCATTGGCACGCTGTGCCACGGCTCGCCCTTCCTGAGCATTGGCGGATCGACCGTGATGGTGACGATCTGGATCGGAGCGCCGGCCGTGAGGGCGGCATGGGCGAAACCTTTCTGGTAACGCCTCGGCTGGCCTTCCGGCGTCCGCGACCCCTCCGGAAAGATCACGAGGTTTGCGCCCTCCTTCAGCGCTGCGGCGCAGTCGGCGATCAGCTTCTCGGGATCGCCAAGGTTGGGAATATAGTCGGCCGCCGTCACCACCCCGGCCATGAACGGATTGCGCCAGACGCCCGCCTTCACCACGGCGCGCGTGCGCTCCATGAACGACATCAGGAACACGACATCCAGAAGGGAGGGGTGGTTGGCCACGACAATCGTTCCGCGCAGGCCGCGCAGCACGTCGGGCCGGTCGCACGAGACGCTGACCGTCCCCATGGCCTGGATCACGCGCACGTAAAGCCGCCAGGCGCCATGCACGCTGGCCTGCGCGATCCCGGCGCGCCGCCTCCTGTCGCGGACGAACAGGTGAAAGGCCGGAAACACGATCAGCGCCATCGCCAGACCGCCCAGGCCGAAGATCGCGAAGGACACGGCTGTCGTCACCAGGCGCACGGATCGTTCGATTGTCTGCAACACGCTCGCGGCCCTTCCTGCGGTCACACTCACACTCGCCATGACACCGCCTCCGCTCCAAGCTGCAGGGCGCGCACGAGCCCTTGTGCGCCCGCACGCCCGTCTTCCACTGCAAAGCCGGCCGCCGCGCGAGCGACAGCCCTTGCGTGAAAAAGACAGAGTCTAACGGCTAGCTGGACCGCTGCGCCCGGCTCGTCGAATTCCTCATAGGGGCTCATCAGGGGAAAGTCCGAATAGACCAGCAGGACGCTTGGGCTGCCCGTAGCAATCCGCGCCCACGCCTCGGTCAATCCGGCCTTGAGCGATTTCATGCCCGCCGCGACCGCCGTGTGCCCGGCCCGGTTCCGCAGGATCTGGCTCGCCGTCCCGGCCGCAGCGTTGTGAACGGACACCGTGAACTTCGCTGGCGACAGCGTTTCAGGCTGGATCAGTTGCACGAGGAGATCGAGCGTCACGCCCATATTGCCAAAGCGCGAAGCGAACACGATCACCTCGTCCACGTCCGGCGCGGCCAGCCCTGCAACGCAACGGGCGACGCCCGCGTCAAAGGCGGTCATCCGCCGCCGCATCGCCTTGGGAAGAGCGTCCTCGCCCGCCGCCTTGCCCAGCGCTTCTTCCCCGTCAGCCCGCCCCAGAATCGCGGCAAACGATTGCGCCCGCAGCGACAGGCCCGAAACGGACGGTCGGGACAAGTCCGGCGCAAGGGCCGGCGCAAGAGTCGGGTTCTGTGTCATCGAGGCTGGCTCATCTCACGGGTTGTAGCCACGCTCACGCCGGCCTTCTATAGCGCCGGAGACACGCTAGAGCCTGATGCGATCAACCTCTACCAGGTTGATCGTTGAATCAGTCTCTACACTATAGAATCCAGCGCCACCTGTCGTCGACCTGGATCGACTGATCCAGATCGGCGACAGGTGGCGCTGGCCCAGGGATCGACGTCATGCACGGCGAATTTCGCCACCTGCGCTACGCGGTCCGCTGGCTCGACCCGGCGGCCCGCCGCCATCCGAAATCCGCCCAGCGCCTCACCGCCTCCGCGATCCACGCCGCCCTTGGCCCTGACTGGCGCCTCGCCTCCCACAGCCACAGCCGCGGAACCGTCGCCGTCTGCGTCGCCAATCCGCCAATCACCTGCCTTGGCGTCGACGTCGAATACGCCGATCCGGCCCGGCCCTGGCGGGAGATCGCCGCCCTCTATCTGCCATCCGCGCAAACCGCAGACCTCGACGCCTCCGCCTTCTGCCGCCTCTGGACTTTCGGCGAGGCGCATTTCAAGGCCTTCGGCCAGGTCCCGCCGGCCGGCCTCCTGCTCGACTATGCCCGCGCGCCGCTGTGCACGGACGAACCTGTCGCCTTCGGGTCGAGGCGGCATTGGTACACCGAAGCCCTGCCGGACAATTTCTGGCTCAACCTCGTCTGGGAGGAGGAAATCTGAGGCTGGCGTGGGGGTTCAGTGCAGTCATTCCCGGGCAAGCGAAGCGCGACCCGGGAATCTTCCTTGGCCTGCCACAACGGGGCTGGCCACAACCGGATTTTTCGCGACGAGAAAAAGTTCCCGGATCAAGCCCGGGAACGCATCCACGGCCATATCCGATAGCGCTGGCGGCAAGGGGGCCAGTAAAACAGGACAGGCGCGCTGCGGCGAGGGGTCACGACAATCTCCCTCCCTTCGGCCGCCGCCGCCACATCCGGATCGGCACGCGCACCGGCGCCTGCAGCGCCAGCCGCGTGTGCATCAGCGAGATCCGGACATTGTCCCAGAGCATCTGGAAGTTCGAGACATTCCCCTCCGGATAGGTCACCCGCACCGGGACCTCCACGATCCGCACGCCGCGCCAGTTGAGATGCACGAGGATCTCGGTGTCAAAATCCATGCGGTCGCCCGTCATCTCGCGATCGATCACCGCGAGCGTTGAGGCCAGCGGATAGACCCTGAACCCGCACATGCTGTCGCTGATCTCGCCCGACAGCGTTTCGACGCGCACCCAGAAATGCGTGATGCCGCGTCCGATCCTGCGCGCCCTGGGGATCGACGCGTCATAGACCGGCACGCCGCACACCATCGCCTCGCGATGCTGGCGCGCCAGTTCGACCAGCTTCGGCGCCGTTTCAAGATCGTGCTGGCCGTCCGCGTCCACCTGCAGGGCGTGCGTCCATCCCCGCGCCGCAGCGCCGCGCAGCCCCGTCTTCACCGCCGCGCCCTTGCCGCCATTGTGCTCGCGCCGTTCGACCTCGACGCCGCCGGCCGGGTCATGCAGAACCGCGATCTGCTCGGCGATCGCCGGGCCGTTGCCGTCATCCACCACCAGCACAGGAAGGCCAAAGTCGCGCAGCCGCCCGACAATGCCCGCTAGCCGGTCGACATGCCGGTAGGTTGGAATGACCGCTCCGATCCTGAACTCTTCTTCGGTCACGCCCATCCGCCGCTTTTCCACCACAGTCTGATCCTGTTTTGTCTATGTTTTCAAGGCTCGGACGACCGTCGAACGTCAATGACGCCTGCATGGACAATTGCATGTGCAGGTGCATGGGCAAGGTTGACAGAACCGAAGGGACACGCGACCCCTCGACCCCGTTCAACGCCGCTCCGGCGGTCGCTCAGGGACGTCATTGATGAAGCCAGGACTCGCCGGTCTCGCGCTTGCCGCCATCGCGCTTTGTGCGCCTGCGGCCCACGCCCGCAAGGACTTCCAGACCTACTCGATCGACCTTGTCGTCGGTCATCCCGACTACGCCGAAAAGATCGGCGACTTCAAATTCGTCTTCGGCGATGCAGTCTCCGGCCAGCAGATCGGTTCGACCTCCACCCGCAAATCCACCAATGGCCTCAACAAGTCGGACGAGGGCGCCTGCGTCTGGGCCATGCTGTCGGCCCTCATCGCCTTCAAGGCTGACGCCATCGCGCGCAACGGCACATCGGTACAGGGCGTCAAGTCCAACGTCACCGGCGAGATCTTTTCCTCGGCCACGGAATTCCAGTGCATTTCCGGCTTCACCAATTCCCGCGTCTATCTCGAAGGCGTCGTGGTGAAATAGGGTGACGGACGCCGGCCCTGTCTGCGACGAATGCGGCAGTTCGTTCCGTGCGTCTTCTTCACTGATGGCCGCGCTCTGCGCGGAATGCAGTCACTGGCTCTACTTCTATCCCAACTGCCCGCACGAGATGACCGATGGAAGCTGCACGCGCTGCGGCTGGAACGGTTCGGTGTCGGCCTATGTGAAGAGTCTCAAGCCAGCAACCTGAAGCGCTTTCGCCAACATTTCGAAAAGTCGAATAAGGTTGTCATCCCGGAAGCGCGCAGCGCTATCCTGGACCCATCGCTCAACACCGGGATTCGCAGCGGTGTGGGTCCCGACTCGCCAGCTTAAACCTCTCGCCCGTAACCCCCTTTCAGAGGGAGGAGGGAAAATGGCGCCGGTCTTGTCCTCACCCTGAAAGGGGGAGGGACGCACGCACGAGCCTCTCCACGCCATGAATGCAGGAGGGGGTCACTTGGTAGCCGAAGCGCTACATATCCTCGTTCTTCGCCCGCCGTTTGCTTTTCAGCGCCTTCCACACGAAGCTGAAGCTCACCGCGTGGGTCACATCCTCCTGCAGCAGCGGGCTCCGCTCGTTCGCCGACCCGGAGAAGACCCGCCCCTGATAGGTCAGGAACACCTGGAAATCATCGGTGATCTCCCGTGTCCAGGACGCCTTGAGGCCGCTCGCCAGATAACCGCCTTCCGCCGCATACGCCGGCCGCGCCAGCGTCGCGTAAACCGGCGCGACGCCGAACCAGTAATCCATCAACTCCTCGTCGGCGAAAGACGTGAACAGCGAGACGTTCCAGCTCTCGCGCAGGTCGCGGTTGAACTGCCTGCGATAGGTGATCGCCGGCTCCGTCAGCCATCCCGCATGACGGATCGAGGTAAAGTCCGTCGATGCGACGCCGCGCACCGGCAGGAACGCCGTCACCTCGGTTCGCCCCTCCGCCGTCCAGCCCGAATCCGCCAGCCTGATCACTGCCTGCGGTCCGATCTGGAACAGATAATCGAGGTCCGGCATGCCCGCCCGCGCTTCGGCGTCCTCCGCCGAATAGGCCGCATCCAGGGAGACATCGAGCTGGAACCGCCGGGTCTCCGCCGCGATCGCCCGCGCGACGCCATACTCGCCAAACCGGATGCGGTCGCCGCGATAGATCACCAGCGGCGCCGCGACGCCATTGGTCGTTGTCTCCGACGCGCCCGGATAGACCGGGCCATAGAGCGCCGTCGCCCCCAGCCGCACCTCCCACAAGGGCTCGTCCGGCGCGAGCGAATTCGGGGCGGGAGATTGAGCCACCGCTGGGCCGGCGACCACAACAACCAGAGCCGGGACAACCAGGGCAAGACAGGCAGTCATCTTCATGGGCGACGCTCGCTGTTCAGGTGAGAGCCGGGCCACGCGCCCGGTGCAAGTCCTCTCCACTTGGGGGAGGTTGGGATTGGGTTCGTCAACGAGTCATATGCGCCTGAACACGACCGACGTGTTGATCCCGCCGAACGCGAAATTGTTCGACACGAAATAGTCCGCCTCCACCTTCCGCGCGCCCCCTATCACATGGTCGAGTTCCCCGCATTTGGGATCGACCTCCGTGAGGTTCGCCGTCGCCGTCAGCAGGCCCTCATTCATCATCTCGATCCCGAGCCACGCCTCGATGGCGCCGCACGCACCCAGCGTATGGCCGAAATGTCCCTTCAGCGTATGAAAGGGCGTCCGCGACCCATAGACGGCCGAACTCGCCCGGCTCTCCACGACATCCCCGGCCGCCGTGCCGGTGCCATGCCCTGAAACAAACCCCACCTGCGCCGCGTCGATCCCGGCCGTCTCCAGGGCCATGCGCATCACCTGCACCTGCGTCGCCTCGGCCGGCTGCGAGATGTGCGCGCCGTCGCAATTGGTGGCGTAGCCCACGACCTCGGCCAGCAGCTGCGCGCCGCGTGCGCGGGCATGGTCGAGCGCCTCCAGCACCAGAATTCCGGCCCCTTCGCCGATCACCAGCCCGTCGCGCGACACGTCGAACGGCCGCACGGCGGTGTTGGGATCGTCATTGCGGTTGCTGGTCGCATAAAGCCGGTCGAACACCATCGTCATGGTCGGACAGAATTCCTCGGCGCCGCCCGCCAGCATCACGTCCGCGCGCCCCGACTGGATCGCCTCGAACGCCGACCCGATGCCCTGCGAGCCCGACGTGCAGGCCGACGACGTCGTGTAGACCCGTCCCTGCAGCCCGAAGAACACCGCGATGTTCACCGGCGAGGTATGGCTCATCATGCGGATGTAGCTGGTGGCGTTGAGCGCGCCGGCGCGGCCGGTATCGAGGAATTCGACGAAATCCTTGGTCGGCGGCGTCGATCCGAAGGACGACCCGCAGGCGACGCCCGTCCGTCCCGTCTTCAGCACCGGTGCGTCCGTGAGGCCTGCCTGCGCCAGCGCCCGCTCGGCGGACTTCACCGCCATGACCGCGACACGGCCCATGGAGCGCATAGCCTGGCGCCTGTAGGCGCCTTCATGCTCGAACCAGTCAGCCGGCGATCCCAGCCGCGTACCCAGATCGACCAGCCGCTCCCATTCGGGGATGCGTTTGACGCCGGTTTGTCCAGCATGCATGGCCGCGCGGATCGCCGGCCAGGCGTCTCCCAGGGACGTGATCCCCGCCATCCCGGTGACGACCACGCGCTTCACGCTACACCAGTCCTCCGTTCACCCCGATGACCTGTCGGGTAATGTACCCGGCCTCTGATGAAAACAGAAAACCGACAACGGCGGCGACTTCCTCGACGGTTCCGGCCCGCTTCATCGGGATGGCCTTCAGCACGTCCCCGACTGCGGCGCCTTGCGTCATCGCCGTCTCGATGAACCCCGGCGCGACGGCGTTGACCGTGATCTCACGACTCGCCAGCTCGACCGCCAGCGCCTTGGCCGCGCCGATCATCCCTGCTTTCGCAGCGGAATAATTGGCCTGGCCACGATTTCCCATAACGCCTGACACGGAAGACATGGCGACAATGCGCCCGCCCGCCCGCAGACGCACCATGGGCATCACCAGCGGATGCACCGTGTTGTAGAAACCGTCGAGATTGGTGCGCAGCACGGCGTCCCAGTCGTGACCGTCGATGGCCGCGAACGTGTTGTCGCGGGCGATGCCGGCGTTCGCGACAACACCCCAGAACGCGCCCTTTTCCCGAATCCTCGCCTCGATTGCGGTCCTCGCTGCGTCGCGGTCGGCGACATCGAATCCGATCACGTCCGCCTGCCCGCCGGCCGCCCGGATCGTCGCGGCGGTCTCCCCGGCGCCGGCGGCGTCCGACCCGAAATGCACGGTCACCGCAAAGCCGTCGCGCGCAAGACGGATCGCAACGGCGCGCCCTATTCCCTTGCTGGCGCCGGTCACAAGCACGGATCGCATCGCGTTATCGTTCACCGTCACCGCCCCTGGCGCGCGTCCGCGCGAAGAATGCCTCGGCGTCGGACGGCCGGTAGACGCTGAGCACGCCCGATGCGAGCACATTCCCGCCCGACCCGGTGATGCGGCAGTCGAAGGACCGCATCTCGCCCTCCTCGATCAACGACACCGCCTCGATCTCCAGCACGTCGCCTGCCGCGAACCACTCGACCGCGACGCGATACTTCCGGCAGCCCAGCAGAAAGCCGATGGCCGGCGCCTCTCCGAGCGCCCTGCGTCGCCATCCGTCGAACGCCGACACCACCTGTGCCATCATCTCGAACCCGACATAGCCCGGCAGACCTCGCCCGGCCATGTAGAACAATCCGTCCTCCCTCACCACCGCCTGCGCCGTCACGCGCTGCGCGTCGCAACGTGTCATGCGGTCGATCAGCAGCATCGGCGCAGCATGAGGGGCCAGTTCACGCGGATGCGGAAGACGATCGTCCATCAGCCGCGCCCCAGCATCAGGGCGACATTGTTCCCGCCGAAGGCGAAGCTCAGGCTCAGCATTCTCTCGACTTTTGAATCTGGGCTCTCCCCAGCAGCCGCGAGCCGCACCATCGGCAGTTCCGCATCGCGCTCTCCGTCCCACAGGTGGGGAGGGTAGACACCTCTCTCCATCGCCAGCAGCGAAAGCGCCGCCTGCACCGCGCCGGACGCGCCAAGCGTGTGACCCGTCATGGGCTTGCTCGAAGCGCACGGCATGTCGGCGCCGAACACGCGATGGACCAGCACGGCCTCCATCTGGTCGTTGAGACGCGTCGCCGTGCCGTGCAGGTGGATGAACCCGACATCGCCTTCGCTGACGCCAGAATGGCGCAGCGCCTGCCGCACCGCGATTTCGGCGCCGGCGCCAGTGGGGTCGGGCGCCGACGCGTGATGCGCGTCCGAGCTTTCTCCCCATCCCTCCAGCCTCCAGGGACCCGGCTCGCGTGACAGCAGGAACAGTGCGCCGCCTTCGCCGACATTGATGCCGCAACGGTTGACGCTCAGTGGATTGCACACCCCTGTCGCGATCGACTCCAGCGCCGCGAAGCCGTTGAGCGTCAGCCCGCACAACGTGTCGGCGCCGCCCACAACCGCCGCATCCGCAAGACCGGCCTCGATCAGACGGGCGCCCGCCGCGATCGCCTTGGCGCCCGACGTGCACGCCGTCGAAACCGTATAGACCGGGCCGCCCGCGCCGGTATGCCTCGCGCCGAACTCGGAGGGATCGCCGAGTTCCTGGCGTGCGAACCGGAAGCTGTCGGGCCATGCGCCGGTCGCCATGCGCGTCCGCAGATGCGCGGCGGCCTCGTCGATCCCCGTCGTGCTGGTGCCAAGCACGAACGCCACGCGCGACGGACCATGTCTGTCGATGGCCCCGCCGATCGAGGCGCGCATGTCGTCCGCCAGCAGGGCGACCAGCTCATTGGTCCGCGAGCCGCCCCGGTCCGCCGGCGCCCACTGGCCCGGCAACCGCCCGACCTTGGTCTCGCGGCCGTCGATCAGCCGCGCCATTTCGCTGAGCGCGATCGGCGCCGTCAGCGCGTCGCCCACCGCCGCCCGCCCGCGTCCCATGGCGCACGACACCGAGAAGTCATTGATGTAGGTCACGGCGCTGGCCCCCTCGTAGCCGGCTCCGTCGTGATCCTCAGCGTGTAGCCGAAATCGGAATGGCGAAGCTCCTGCCGCATCGAGGCGTCGCTGCGTTGAAGCGTCTCGACTTCCACGATCGTGCGACCCGCCGCCGCCACCCGCCGCAGCGCTCCGGCCTCCGTGATCTCGACGCCGGCAGGCGCCGCCGCCTGCACGGCCTCGACCGGCCACAGTGACAGGAAGATGTCGGCGAGGACGCTGATCCCCTTCAGCTCCGGCGGCGCCAGGGGCGTGCGGTCCTCCACGATCCCGGCGGACGACCAGCGCACACTCAGAATGCGCGGACCGCCGACCGTCGTCAGCGCGATGCTCGCAACATCCGGCGACAGCTCCAGCACAGCCTCGAACGCCGCCCTGCGGCCTCCATACTCTCCCACCACCGTCTGCACGCCGGTATAGGCGCCC
Organism: Alphaproteobacteria bacterium; assembly: GCA_034439955.1. GTDB lineage: Bacteria > Pseudomonadota > Alphaproteobacteria > Caulobacterales > Hyphomonadaceae > UBA7672. Next base: position 13,621 of record JAWXBJ010000033.1, on the reverse strand, counting down.
GGGTATCCCGGCTTCGGGGGCAGGCGCAGTTCGAGCCCGCGCCCCAGCGGCGCCTCGGGGCCGTTCGCCAACGGCGCGCCTGCGCACGCCGACAGCGCGCAGGCCAGCCCCAGAGCGATCAGGCCTGTTCGCATAGCTCGTCGACGATCCGCAGGAACCTCGCCGGCTCCCGCACCAGAGGATTGGTCTTGTCCCATGCATATCCGGCCAGCACGGAGGTGAGGTACGCCGTCACCTGGTTGTCGTCCCTGGGACGATTGAAGATGATCCGCTGGAGGGATCCGTCATACCACGCGCCGACGCACGCCCGGAACGTCTCGACCCCGGTCTTCAGCTCCTCGACGAATTCTCCCTGCCAGTCGACGGCCCCGCCCCTGAGCTGGCGGTCCGCCAGACCAGACGCCAGCACCGCCGATTTCATCGCGATGGTGACGCCGGAGGAAAACACCGGATCGAGAAACTCGGCGGCGTTCCCCAGCAGGGCATAGCTTGGTCCCACCAGGCTTTTCACATTGGCGGCAAAACCGACGATCTCGTTTGCCGGCCGCGCGACGGTGGCGTTCTTCAGAACCTCGCTCATCCGCTCGGCCTGCGCTGCGAGGTTTGTCAGCCGCTCCTCCGGGTTGGCCCCATAGGCCTCGATCTCCTTGTCCGGCCCCACCGCGCCCATCGACGACATGCCGTCGGCCAGCGGAATCAGCCAGTACCAGATCTGCGGCTGATGCGGGTTCACCGACACGAGGATCTTGTTCCGGTCGAATGTCGGATCGTCGATATTGTCCATGACGTGCCGGAACACGCTTCGTCGCCTGTCGAAGCCCGATGGTTTTTCGAGGTCCAGCAGCCTCGGCAGGATGCGCCCGAAGCCCGAGGCGTCCAGCGCAAACCGGCAGCGCACCTCGCGCGCTTCTCCCGTCTCGGCCGCCACGGTCAGCACCGCGCCCGTCTCGTCGCTTCGGAACGCCGTCACCGTATCCCCGAACGAGACGCGCGCGCCCTTCTTCTGCGCGCCCTTGATCAGCACATCGTCGAACATGTCGCGGCGAACCTGGAAGGTCGTGCCCGGTCCGGGCGTCGATTTGTTGGGGAAGTAGATGTCGGTATAGCGCCCGCCCCAGGCGAAGGCGGCGCCGTCCTTGTACTGGAAGCCATGGTCGAGTACGTCCTGCAGCAGTCCCGCCTCGTCGAGCAGCGCGATCGACTGCGCCAGCAGGCTTTCGCCGATCGAGAAGCGCGGAAAATGCTGGCGTTCCAGCACCTGCACATCCCAGCCCTTCGAGGCCAGCATCGCCGAGGCCACCGACCCCGCAGGCCCGGCGCCAATGACGGCGACATCGCACGATTCTGACTTCATTGCGCAGCCCGACTCTCAACAAGCTTCCAGAGACAACAAGCTCAGCCGACCTGGTTCGCAATTTTCCGGACAATATCCGGAGCGACATCGATAACCCGCAGAAGAATGCGGGCTGTCCGTTCAGGCTGTTTGCGATTCTGCTCCCAATCCCGAAGCGTAGCTGCGCTGAGCCCAAACGACGCCGCGAATTCGCTCTGGGACATCCCGGTCTTCTCCCGCAACGCCTTCACATTGACGGGCTGATGCACGACGAGCCCCGGCGCATGCTCTCCGCGGGCATGCGCTCCGGCCTCGCGGACAGAGAACAGCGCGCGCTCGCCAACCGACGGCCGGCCGGACGCGGATTTGGCGGCCGGCTTTGCTTTCTTCGTTTTAGCCATCGCGTAGCTCCTTCTTGATCTCAGCCTGCAGCGCTTCGACTTCTTTCATCGTCAGATTGGCCCTGTCACCCTTGGCGAACACGGCCAGCAAATAAGCTGGAAGTTCCCGATCGACGTAGGCGACAAGAACACGCCAGCCCTTGCTTTTTCCGCGACCGGGACGGGCGATCCGCACCTTGTAAAGACCGCCGCCAAGACTGTCCCCGCCCTCCGGCCTCGCCGCCACTTCCAGCACGGCTGCGGCGCGATCCTCCTCCGTCATGCCAGCGTAATCGGCGTCGCCAAGGTAGCCCTGCGTCTCCACAACCGTGACCAGGTCAGTCATCGGACACTATACGGCCAAGCCGTATCACGTCAACACGGGGGGCGACGGAATAATCTGGGTTCATCGGCATCATGCTCGCTCTTCATGCCCGCTTGGCCCTTTGCGCCGCAAGGCGCGGTATGTGCGACAGGCACAGCGCCGCCGCAATCCCGATCGCCACCGTCAGCCCGAAACTCTTCACCGGATAGGTCGCGCTGAGCGCCAGCAGCCCCATGCTGAGCAGCGTCGTCGCGGCGTCGATCGAGACCGCGACCGACGTCCACCTGTCCTGGCTGAGGCCGCTTTCCCACTGGAACGCCGCATAGTCGATCCCGACGCCCAGCAGGACCAGCGCGGCGGCGAACGAAAAGAATGTCAGCGGGTACCCCATAGCCGCCGGTGCGAGCAGGGCGACGCCCACCGCCAGCAGAGGCGGGGCGAGGATCGAAAGCGCCGCCAGCCTGCGGTAGACCAGCAGCGTCACCCCGATCGCGCACGCGAACGCCGAGCCCAGCGCCAGCAGAGCCTGGTCGCGATACGACCGGAACGCCACACTATAGCGTTCCGCCGGATCGATCAGCCGGACGCCCTCGATCCCCGGCCCGGCCCATCCGGCCGCATCCAGCACCGGGGCGACCAGAAAGAACCTCCTGTCCGGGCCGCCCCCTGAACCTGTGGTCTCGCCCGACAATTCCGCCAGCCAGGCCGGCGCCGGTCCTCTGCCAGTCACCCGCCCCGCCAGCCCCAAAGTCGCCACCGCATCCAGCCCCACCTGCTCGGCGTGGGCGGCCAGAAGCGGACCATAAAGTTCGCGCTGCAGTGCGGCCGAGTTTGCGCGCCGCCTCTCCGGCGACGGATCGAAGCGGCTGGCGGCCAGCACGCGCACCTCATCCGGCGCGCCCGCCAGCGCCGCCTCCTCGCGCCTCCGCGCCTCGTCCGCCGAGGCGCCTTCCGACAGCAGGAACATCACGCCGGACCCGCCATACCCGGCGGCGCGAACGCGCTCCTCCTCGGCCATCAGGTCGGCGGGGCGAGGCTGAAAGGCGCGCACATCGTCGAGAAACCGCACCTGCGTCGCGCCATACGCCGACACCGCCCCCAGCAGCACCGCGACGGCCCACGCCGCGTAGCCCGGAATCCTGACGCGCCCACGCCAGTCTTCCAGTCTCTGCCACCACGCCCCCAGAGCCGGCGCAGCCTGCGGCCGTCCATCCATCGGGATCAGCACCAGCAGCACGAACGCCCACGCCGTCACAATCCCCACGCCCGACAGGATGGCGACCTGCTGGAAAAGCGGCACGCCGAACAGCGCCAGCGAGGCGAAACCCAGCACGGTCGTCGCCATCGAAACCGTGATCGGCCGCCCGACCAGCGCGACCCGGTTCCTCGCCCCCGCCCAACCGGTCGCCGGGCCGGACGCCAGCGTATGCACGGCATAGTCCGACACGATCCCGACCAGCATGGCTGCAAACACGAAGGTCAGCACATGCACGCTCGGGAAGACCGCCAGCGTCGCCGCCAGACCCGCAGCAAGGCCGATCCCGACCAACACCATCGCCTGAAGGACGGACCGCACCGTCCGGAAAGCGAGATAGAACAGCAGGGCGACGCCGATCGCTCCAACTCCGCCGATCAGCGACATCTCGGCTTTCGCGCGCTCCGCCGCAGCCTCTGCATGAAACACCGCGCCGGCCCGCACCGCCCTGACGCCTTCGCCCGACCATCTGGCCGTCCAGCCGGCATGGGCGTCGACGATCCGCGACTGGGCGTCCATCCGGTAGGCCGAGGCGGCGATGCGCCCCGACACCAGCCTCTGCGTCTCCGTCAGCCTCGACAGACCCGTCGGCGGCAGGCATTCCGACAGCCGGATCGTCAGCAGGAACGGATCCTCGCGCAGCAGGTCGCCCGTCACCCGTCCCGCCACCGAATACACGTCCGCCAGCGCTCGCCTTGCCGTCGCCCGAGCCGCTGCTGCATCGAACGCAATCGGGTCGCGCTGGCAGAGCAATTCGTTGCGGTTGTCGAACACCCAGCGTCCCGTCGCGACCGCTTCCTCCGCGTCGCTGACGAAAAGCCCGTCCGCAGAAAGCCGGGAGGACAAATCGTCCGCCGCCGCCTGCGCCAGATCGCCCGTCGGCGCCTCGACCAGGAACGCCGTCCGGCCGGCGGCCGCGCGGCCCGCCACATCCATTGCGGCGCGTTCGACGGGATCGCCGCCTCGCGAGGGCAACAGGGATTGAAGGTCCGTATCGACCGGAATTCCGGCGGAAAACCTCCAGAGCAGAAAGCCGCAGCACAACGCCAGCCACAGCCAGCACCCGATCGCGCTCCAGACTCCGCCCCGGACTCCGCCCCGGATTCGGCCCCGGATTCTGGCAATGACCCCCCGGCCCAGACCCCCCTTCCGTCTCAAGCCGGCCTGTCTTTCAGGTCGATGTGGATCGCGTCGCCATTGGTCTGCTTCACCGTGATCGCATCGACGCGCGTGCATCCCTCGACCGTGATCAGCGCGATGTGGGCCGCGATCGTCTTGCCTTGCGGGTGGAAGCCCAACCTCCATCCTTCCTTGTCCGCCCGGCCTTCCTTGTCCGCCCGGCCTTCCTTGTCAGTCAGGGTTTCACGCCAAGCGACGGCGACTTTCGACAGGTCGCCGCTCAGCACATCGAGCAGTCCGCTGTCGGACAGGAACGCGCTGCCGCCGCCCGCTTGCCCGACCGCCTCATCCGGCCCGCCATCGATCGACTGGGTGACGCCGGCCGGCCCGATCCGCGTCACGACGGAGACGGGCCGGGTGATCCGCCAGACCAGCGTGTCGCCCTGCGTCTCGACCTCGCCATGGGACACGAGCGGCCGGGCCATGCCCTTCAGCGTCCGCGTCTGCTCGAACGCCCGCACGCCCTCCAGCCTGGCGACGTCTTCGGGCCTGGCGCACGCGGCCGACGCCGCCCCCGCGCCTGTCAGGCCGGCGACAAGCAGGAGCGACGCAAGGGTCAGCGCCGGATTCAGGGCGGAATGCGTCACAGCCAGGGCCTCAACTTCTCGCGGAGGATGGGAGGGGTCTCCCACAGCATCTGCCGCGTCGCGATATCAACCGCGACATGAACCGAGTATGCATGTGTAAGCCGTTTCCCGGTCGCCGTGTCGCGAATCTCGAAATCGAGCTTCAGGCGATTCTCCCACTCCACGATGGCGGCGTCGATCGTGATGGCCTGACCGAGCGCGATCGGATGCGGGTATTTGATGCCCATGTCGACCACCGGCCATGCGAAACCCGAAGCCGCCATCGCGGCATAGCCATAGTTGATGCGGTCAAGCACTGCGACGCGTCCCAGTTCCAGGAAACGTGGATAATTGCCGTGCCAGACGACGCCCATCGGGTCGATATCGAAGAACTGCGGACGCGCCTCGACGCTGGCGCCAAGGATCGACCGTCCTCCTCTTGCATTCCGGGCGCTCATGCCTCCACCTTGCGCTTGAACGCCGCCTTGGATGTCGTCACCCGCTCCGCGCCCCAGTAATCGTAGAAGTTGAACCACTGGAAGGGCGCCCGCGCGACCATCTTTTCCAGCCGGCCCGCGAATATCGCCGCATGCGCCCGCAGCGCTTCGGCGCGACGGGTTCTCGGCAGCAAAACGGGATCCGCGAACAGCTCGAACTCCACCGCGTAGCGCTTGCCCCGCTTGAGGCAAAACATCGTGTAGGTGGGGCATTTGAGCGCCGCCGCCAGCACATAGGGGCCGGTCGGAAACCGCGCGGGCGCGCCAAGAAAATCGACCTCGACCGACGATCCCTCGGGGTCGCGCACCGCTGACCGGTCGCCGGTCATCACCACCCATTCACCGCGCTCGACCGCCGCCGAGAGCCGCATCGCCACGCCGACGTCGATCTGGCTCACCTGCACCAGTCTGACCGGCGCGTCTGGCGAAAAGCGCTCGATCACGCGGTTGAAGTTCTCGGCGTGGGCGGTGTGAACCAGGACGTTGACCCGGAACCGTCCGGAAACCGTCGCCACCGCCCGGATCACCTCCGGATTGCCAAGGTGCGCTGTCAGCACGACAGCGCCCCGGCCCGCCTTTTTTGCGGCGTCGAACAGGCCGTCATGCACGCCGTCAATGTCGCGCGGACGTATCCGGCCCGTCCAGGCGGCGAGCTTGTCCAGCAGGGCGTCCGAAAAGGTCAGGAAATGCCGCAAGCCGTCGAAAAAACCCGGACGCTTGCCAAGGCGCCCCGCCTCGAAGGCGCGCTTCAGATAGTCCCGCGACGCCCGGCGCTGCGACCCGCCGGTCAGGTAGAAATACGTGACGACCGGCGCCAGCACGATGCGGCACACCGTGCGGCCCAGCGCCTTGTAGACGCCGACGACGAGGTAGAGGCCCCACAGGCCGCCGCGCTCCCCGACGGACGACCAGTTCTCGCTCATGCCGGCATTCCTTCCCGACCCCTATCTGCGCGCCCCGCCGCCATCTTCGCGCGGCAGCCGCGCTGCGCAACGCCTCGCCGCACCGATGCGGCCAACCTTCCCTCGCGTCCGCCTTGAATTGATTTCGCTGCGGCATTCGCGCAACGCTTAACGCTTCGTGGCCGAAATTCATCGAAATTACAGCGTTGCAACGTGTGTATTTCCTTAGCGTCAACTTCCATCGAAACAATCAAATCTTGCGCTTATCTGCTCGAACGGGCCGGAGCGGCGCGAGAATTTGCCTTGCGTCAAGCAGGCCGCCGTTGACGCGACGGTTCAATCGGGTCAACACTTCGTCATCGAAGAGTCGCACACAGACTCGTACGGGGAGGTTGCACCATGAAGTTCACACTCCGCAGCGCATCAAGCGCTGCGATCATTGCTGGTTTGGCTGGCGCGATGCCGGTCTGGGCCCAGGAAGCGCCCGACACGGTCCTGACGACGCAGGTCAGCGGGCCGCAGCAGGCGACCGCCGCGCCGGTCGATCAGACCCCCACCGCCACCACCGGCCCGCAGGCGACGCCCGACCGCGTGATCGTCACCGGCTCCTTCATCCAGGGCACGCCGGAAGACGCCGCGCTGCCGGTGGAGATCTACTCGGCCGAGGAGCTTGAGGAGCAGGGCTCCCCCACCGCGCTCGAATTCGTCAAGACACTGTCCATCTCCGGCCCGACCGCCGGTGAGGCCTACTACTTCGCCGGCGCCGGCTCCAACGGGTCGCCTGGCTTCAACCTTCGCGGCATCGGCGCCGACAAGACGCTGACCCTGCTCAACGGCCGCCGCACCAGCGAGAACCTCGCCAACATTCCGGGGGCCGCACTCGCCCGCACGGAAATCCTCAAGGACGGCGCGGCCGTCATCTACGGCGCGGACGCCACTGGCGGCGTCGTCAACTTCATCACCCGCAACGACTTCACGGGCCTCGAGACCAAGGGCCAGTACAAGTTCATCGACGGCTCGGACGGCGATTATGGCGTCAGCGTCCTTGGCGGCGTCGGCGAGGGCGACACCAACTTCATGTGGTCGGCCGAATACGAGCATCGCTCGCAGCTCGACACCATCGACCGCGACTGGGTGGCGCAGGACTATCGCGTCAGCAACTCGCAGTGGTCGACCCTCACCAACCTCGCCGGCTGGACCGCGCGGCCGACCCTGCCCGTCGCTCCCGGCAATACCGCCAACACGGAATGGGGCCTGCCTCTGACGGCGGCTGGTACCTTCTCTGCGACCGGCGCGGCGACCTTCTCGGACTTCACACCCGCAAGCTGCGGCGCGGTCGGCGGATTCTACGTCAGCACCGCCGCCTGCGCCTACAACTACATCTCCTATTACAACCTGGTCGAGGACACCGACACATATCGCCTGTTCGGCCAGGTCAATTCGCGCATCACCGACAACATGGACTTCCACGGCGAAGTCCTGTGGGGCAAGGTCTCGACACCGCAGATCTTCGGTTCGCCCTCACAGCCGGTTGTCCGCGGACCGGCCCAGACCCAGGGCCTGTCTCAACAATTCTATGTGCCGCGCACCAACCCCTACTTTGCTGAATTCGCAAGCCGCAGCGGCCTTGCCGCCAACCCCGGCTTCGCCAACGTCTCCGGCGTCACCGCGATCTCGTATCGCGCCCTCGCGCACGGCGGCAATCCGGTTCTGGGCAATGGCAATGGCTTTGGCGTTCCCTCGCGGATCGACAGCGTCAACTTCCGCGCCATGGGCGAGTTCAAGGGCAATCTCGGCGACTGGGCCGGCGCCTTCAAGGACGTCAACTACACCTTCGCCACCACCTTCAACCAGCTCCAGGGCGAGGGCGACGCGGCCGACATCATCGGCTATCGCCTCCAGGACGCCATCAATGGCTTCGGCGGACCCAGCTGCAACGCGTCCGACACGGACCCGAATCGCCTGGGCATCCAGAACCCGGCCGCCGCCGGCAAGAATGGCTGCCTTTACTGGAACCCCTTCGCTTCCGCCTTCCCCAACCAGCCGGAACTTGGCCTCCGGAATCCGACCTATGTCACCGGCGCCGACAACCCGACCGAGCTCTATCGCTGGATCACCGATCCCCGCAAAACCGAGAACCAGACGCAGAGCCTCTATATCGACCTCGTGTTCGACGGCCGCACGCCGATCGAACTGCCGGGCGGCACGGTGGGTTGGGCGGCTGGCACCCAGCTGGGCAATGTCGAATTCAACGAAACCGTCCGCAGCGACTTCTACAATGGCCGCGTGCCCTGCGAATGGCCCGCCAGTTCGACGTCGGGCGTCGCCCGCCCGGACGGCCCCGATGCGGGCACCGATCCCGACATCCAGATCACCAACCAGGTTCCGCGCAACCCGCAGGATCCCTTCTTCAACGGCTGCACGCCCGACGAGCCCGGCCCGTTCGTGTTCTTCGGCACCAACCGGCCTGACGCGTCGGACCGTCAGCAGATCTCCTACTTCGGCGAGCTCAACCTGCCGGTCTTCGACAGCCTGAATCTCCAGGCCGCCGTCCGCCGCGAGGAATTTTCGGGGAATCTCGAAGCGACCGTCTACAAGGTCTCGGGCAATTGGGACGTTTTCGGACCCATCTCGGTCCGCGGCTCCTACGGCACAAACTACCAGACGCCTCCGCTCGGCATCACGCCCGGCCGGATCACGCGCGGCACCACCAGCTACACCGCCGCGAACGGCAACTGGCGCGGCAGCACGACCCTCACCAGCTCGGGTCTGCGTCCTGAAACCGCGACCGCTTCCAACCTCGGAATCATCTGGCAGTCCCAGGGCTTCGCCAGCGACCATGATTTTCGCTTCATCGTCGATTACTTCAAGATCGAGACGGAGGACGAAATCGGCCTTCTGGCCAACTTCAACCAGATCGCCGACGCGGTGTTCGCCGTCAGGGCGACCCCCACCGGCCCCCTGATAACGGTCGGCGGCTTCCGTATCGCCAATTGCGCGCATCCGTTGATCGGCCGGGTAAACTTCAGCGATACGCCGACCTCGCCGGGCGGCACGTGCGTTCAGGGCCAGACCAACTCGGACAACTTCGCGGCGATCAGCTCGGTTCAGGGCAACGCCTTTGGTCAGTCGACGGCCGGTTATGACATCCAGGCCAGCTATTCGCTGCCTCTCGGTCCCGGCGATCTGACCTTCGACGCCACCGCCACGCTGATGACCGAACTCCAGACGACGGAGCGCGTGCTCGACGGCTTCCAGGTCAGCCCGCTCGACGATCGCCTCGGCTTCTCCAACTTCGCGGCGGCAAACGCCGCGGCGCCGGAGGTGCGCGCCACGGCCTACACATCCTACTCGATGGACCGGCATGTGGGACGCATTCAGGTCAACTATGTCAGCGGCGTCGTTGACGAGCGCGGCAACTTCACCCCGGCCGGCTCGACATTCGGCCCCAGCACCTTTGGCGTCGATGGCAAGGACTGGCTGAGCTATGACCTCTACTACAATTTCGACATCACGGACACGATGCGCCTCTCGGCCTCCATCGTGAACCTGCTCGACAAGAAGCCGCCCTTCGCGCGCCAGGAGTTGAGCTATGATCCGCTGATCGGCAGCCCGCTTGGCCGCACCTTCGAGATCGGACTGAAGAAAACCTTCTAGTCTCGATTTCCTGTCCTGAACCTGGAACGGGCGGCTTCGGCCGCCCGCTTTCGTTTCGGGTCGCTGGTGGGCTTTCGGCCCGCCCGCCAGTTGCTCAGCCCACATGACGAGCAGGCTGCGAAGCAGCCCAGGCCCTCATGGTGAGCAGCCTTGCAACGCAAGGCGTCCGTCAAACCACGAGGGCTCAACTCCGAGTTGCAACCGTGCTCATTGCCTTGGCCTCGACCGCCGTCTCGCAAGTTCGGGAAGCGCGTTCCACTCATTGCGGATCACGGCTTCCTTCTTGGCGCGGCTCCAGCGCTTGATCTGCTGTTCGAACGCAATTGCGTCGGTCGCCCGGTCGAAATGCGTGGTCCACACAAGTTTCACGGGGCGGCGGCTGTAGGTCCAGGCTTTTGGGTCGACGCCTGCATTGTGCTGGGCCTCCCGAACGGCCGGATCTTCGCCGCGATGGCTGCCGACATAGTAGCGACCGTCCGAACATTCGAGGATATAGACCCAGACCAGCATGCGCGTCCCCCAACAGGATGATCGCACAGGAATGCCGCATGGTCACGGACTGCCGCCCACCTGGTTCGACGGACGCGCACTGCGTGCGCTGCTCACCATGAGGGCTCTCTCGCCAGCCCGCCCACAGCCCAGGCCCTCATGGTGAGCAGCCTTGCAACGCAAGGCGTCCGTCGAACCACGAGGTCCGTCGCCCACGCCCACACCGCGAGCAGCCCCAACGCAAGCCGTCCGTCGAACCAGCATTTGACGTTGTCCGGCGGTTGCGGGATAACCACCCCGACCCCACATCCGCCACCCGTTGCCGGCAATGGAGGCCCTGATGATCGCTCGTGCACTCATGGTCGCCGCTCTTGGCCTTGCCTTTGCGGCGGGCTGCTCGCCCGGTCCCGCTCCCGCCGAAATCTCAGCCCCGCCCGCCCCGACGGCGACCGCCCCGGTCCGGAATTTCACCCTGGCCGATCAGGGCGGCGCGAGCCATGAACTCTATTCGATGACCGACGCGAAAGCCGTCGTGCTCATCATGCAGGGCGTCGGCTGCCCCATTGTCCGCAAGATGACGCCCGACCTGAAACAGGTTCAGGCCGCCTACAGGGACAAGGGCGTCCGTTTCCTGATGATCAATTCCAACAGCCAGGACACGCAAGGCATGATCGCCGCCGAGGCGGCGGAGTTCGAACTCGATCTTCCGGTCCTCAAGGACGCGGGCCAGACCGTCGGCCGCGACCTGGGCGCCGTGCGCACGGCGGAGGTCTTCGTCGTCGATCCGAAGACCTGGACCATCGTCTATCATGGTCCCTTGAATGACCGCCTGACCTATGGCCGCGAAAAGGCCGTCGCCGACAATGACTACACGGCCAGCGTGCTCGACGCCGTACTGGCGGGTGCGCCCGTGCCCGTGATCGAAGAGCAGGCCGACGGCTGCATCATCAACTTCATCTAGACCGACCTGCGATCCGTTGAGCGCGGATCAGACCAGAGGCCATTGAGGCTCACTCGTTTTGTCATCCCTGGCGAGGCCGAAGGCCGGCGACCCGGGACCCATTTCTCCAGCCGTCCCGATGCCCGATGAGTCCTGCCGGCCGCTGGAGTTTTTGACCTGTTTCAAAGGCTCGCGCCAACTTGTCTGCATCCGTTCGGACGCAGGTTGCGGGTCGATTCCGATCGAACGCAGGTTGCTCTGGCGCCAACGCTTGCCTGCCCCATAATCTCAACCTATGGTTGCAGTCGCTGACCGCCTCCATGCCGGTCGCTGTCTCCGGCAGGAGAGCCGCGCCTGCGCCTCGTCCGACGAATCGCACTCTGTCTGGCCGCGATCGGCGCCGTGGCCCTCTCTTGCCTTTGGCTGCTGGATCGCGCGCGGCACGTTCACACGGCCGATGCGCGTGTCGCCGCGCACATGATCGCCGTCGCCTCCGAAGTCGCAGGGCGCGTCGTCGATCTTCCCGTCGCCGACGGCGACCGCGTCGAGCGCGGCCAGCTCCTGCTCCGCCTCGATGCGCGTGCGGCCCGCCATGCGGTCGCGGCCCTCCTGCTGGACGCTTCTGCGATGGAGGCCGCCATCGCGCGTGAAGCGGCGAGGGAGGGCCTTGCCCGCCGCGCCGGAGACAGCCGCATCGCCGGACGGGAATCCACGCTCTCGGCCTCGGCGTCGGGTCTGGCCGCCGCCCGCGCCCTGCACGCGACAGCAGAAGCGGAGTTCGCCCGCATGGAACGCCTGCGCGTCTCCGGCCTCGTCGCCCAGCCCACCCTGGACCGCGCATCCGACGCGCTCGAAAGATCACGTCAGGCGCTCGCCTCGGCCGGCGCCGCCATCGGCGAGACCCGGGCCGGCGTCGATGAGGCGCGGGCCGAGGCCGGCGAGGCCGAGGTCATTTCGCGCGGCATCGAGGCCCTCGAACTGGACGCGGAAAGTCTTCGCCAGCAGGCCGCGCTGCGACAGGTCGCCCTGGAGCATCACACCGTGACCAGTCCCATCTCCGGGGTGATCGACGAGGTCTTTATCGACGCGGGCGAGCATGTCGCCCCCGGCCAGCGCATCGCCCTCATGCACGATCCCGGGGATGTGTGGATCGACGCCAACGTCAAGGAAACCGAGATCGGCCGCGTCCGGCCCGGCGCCCGGGTCTCGATCGTCTTCGACGCCTGGCCCGGCCGCACCTTCACCGGCCATGTCGACCGCATCCGCACCGCCGCGCTCAGCGAGTTCGCGCTGCTGCCCACCGCCAATCCTTCGGGCGTCTTCACACGCATCACCCAGCGCGTGCCCGTGCGCATCGCCCTCGACCAGGCCCCCGAGGGATTGCGCCCCGGCGCCTTGGCGGCCCTGCGCATCCGCGCCTCCCGTCCATGAGCGCGCCCTACCGCTGGAGGCTGGTCGGCGTCCTTCTGCTCGGCGCCGTCGCCACCATGCTGGCGGCGACCATCGTCAACATCGCTTTGCCTTCGATCATCGGCGCCTTCGGCCTTGGCCAGGACGAGGCGCAGTGGCTGGCCAGCGCCTTCCTCACCGCCTCGACCGCCTGCATGCTCCTCAACACCTGGGCCGTCGCCGCCTGGGGCGCCCGCACCGCCTTCATCGCCGCGCTCATCGTCTTCATCGCTGGCAGCGTCATAGGCGCTTCAGGCACGGGGCTCGAAACCCTGGTCGTCGGCCGCATCCTCCAGGGCGCCGGCGCGGGACTGATCCAGCCGCTGGCGATGGTCCTGATCTTCCGCGTCTTTCCCGACGGCGAGCGGGGCGCGGCGATCGGCCTCTACGCGCTCGGGGTGATCCTCTCGCCGGCCTTCGGACCCGTGATCGGCGGCGTCCTCATTGACCTTTTCGACTGGCGCATCGTCTTCGTCGCGACGACGCCCCTGGCCCTACTCGCCATGGCCTTCGCCACCATCCTCCTGCCGGGACGCGAGACCGGAGGCCCGCGCCCGCCCCTCGACTGGCAGGGCCTCGCCCTCGTCACCGCCGCGATCGCGCTCCTGCTGCTGGGCGCCGCCGAAGGCCACCGTCAGGGCTGGACCTC
>JAWXBJ010000032.1:0-21040 GCA_034439955.1 Alphaproteobacteria bacterium | reverse complement strand
GGTGAACGAAGCGCCGGAGAGCGATTTACCCTGCAGGATGGAGAACCAGATTTCGACTTGGTTGAGCCATGAGGCGCTGGTCGGGGTGAAATGGAAGTGCACCCCACCGCGCCCTGGATCATTCATGGCGCGATGGACCGCGCAGCGTTCGATGTCTGGATCGAAAGCGAACTGGCCCCGACCCTCAGGGCTGGGGATGTCGTCATCCTCGACAACCTCGCGGTCCACAAAAGCTCTTGGGAAAAAACTGACATCGCCTGCAGCGCGTAAGGCGGCGGCGGCGAAAGCCGTCGCCGTCCATGGCCTCTCCCAAAGGCGCGCCTGCAGGCTGATCGGCGTCGATCCCAAGACGGTCCGCCGCCCTGAGATCCAGGACAACCCAGAGATCCGCGAGCGCATGCGCGCCATCGCGGAACAGCGTCGGCGGTTCGGATATCGCCGCATCGGCCTGATGCTCGAACGCGAAGGCGCCACCATGAATCCCAAGAAGCTCTACCGCCTCTACTCCGAGGAAAGACTCACCGTGCGCAAGCGGCGAGGCCGCAAGCGCGCGACCGGCACGCGCACGCCGATGCCGGTCTCGGATCGGCCGAACGCACGCTGGAGCGTGGACTTTGTCTCGGACACGTCCGCCCCATCGCGACGGTTCCGCATCTTCGCCGTGGTTGATGACTGCACGCGTGAGAGCATCGGCCTGATCGCCGACACCTTGATCGGCGGCCATCGCGTCGCCCGGGAGCTGGACGCCATGATCCGGGTTTACGGCAAGCCGGACTGCATCGTCAGCGACAATGGGACTGAGTTCACCAGCCGCGCCGTGCTGCAGTGGCAGACCGGCTCATCCGTCGCCTGGCATTACATCGATCCGGGCAAGCCGCAGCAGAACCCGTTCGCCGAAAGCTTCAACGGGCGCCTGCGCGATCAATGCCTGAACGACACCACGTTCGACAGTCTGGCCCACGCGCGAAAGGTCCGGCGCTGTGGCGGCATGACTACAATCACGTGCGTCCCCATGGCGCCCATCACGGCGCAACGCCAGCCTCCGCACGTGCATCCGCGGTCGGCCGTCCGGGCTGGTCGCACGACCCTGCCGGCCGCCCGCTACCGGCCGAACCAGGATCAGGCTAGAAGGCGTTGACTCTACCTTCGGATGCGCGACCCGAAGGGGCGCCTCATTCCGCATGTCCGTGTCCAGGTGACGGGCTCTCCATCCCAACGAAGGGCCATGCAGAGCCCAAACCATTTGCTCTGAGTGCTTTCTGCCGAGATGATGTCCTTCGCCTCGGGGTCGAGCAGAGCCGATGTGTTATCGGGTGCGTTTCGCTCGGCATTGTGTTACGTCCTGCCGCACAGATATGGCGGCCCACCCCCCAACCCAGGGACGCCAGATGGGGGAGGCGACAGGCAACTGTCGCCTCCTTTCGCCGTTAGCGGGCTTGTGGACACTCATTCAAGCTCGCCTTGGGAGCGAAGTACGCGTCGCTCCGCACGTGCTATCGTCGCGGTAGAGGCATTGCAGCGGCGGGGCAAAGGCGGCTGTCGGTCTTGTGTGCGAATGCGTGAGGGACCGGGTGGATATTTCGACCATGGCGCCGGCCGCCTTGAAGCGCCGAGACGCCTGCGTGATGAGCCTCGACGTCGTGGGTTACAGCCGCATGATGGCGCGCAATGACCTTAGCGCGGTGTCTGCTCTTCGCGATTGCAGGATGGTGATTGAAGCAGAAACCCGCAGATGGACCGGCGCCAGATAGCCGGGGACATCCCTGCGAACGGGGTCGCGCATTCATTCTGTCCTTATTGAGCGGATGCCGGTCAGGGCAGGGTTGCGCCGCCGCCGCCGACCAGCGGCAGGAAGAAGGTGGTCGCCGCGAAGGCGATGGCGAGGCCGAACAGGATCTGCAGAAGTTTCTTGAAGCCCTGGCCGACATCTCCGAACGCCAGCGTCATGCCGGTGGCGACGATGATCAGGATCGCCACGATCCGGGCGACCGGGCCCGTGATCGAGTCCAGGACCGCGTTGAGCGGTCCTTCCCAGGGCATTGCGCCGCCGCCGGCGCCGCCTGTCGCGGCGTGCGCCGCACTGGCAGTGAGAAGCGCCACAAGGGCAAGAGGGGCTGCACGCAGAAATGCACTCCCAATCAAGTGAGGATAGGTCTTCATGTCGTGGCTCCTGTCATGGATCGATGCGCGCCAGTCCCGGGCGCGGCGGTCTCTCGCAGTCCAGGCTTCGCGAGCCTGGGCGCGTAGATTTCTGAGATGCGGCGGCCGGCTGGCCCGCCGCGCTCGATGAAGACAATGATGTCGATGGCTTCGGCGATCAGCGCAGTTGGCGGGCTGTCGCAGCCCTCCATGGCCAGTTGCTCGAGACGGGAGAGGGCGGCTCGCGCCGAATTGGCGTGAAGCGTCGCGATGCCGCCCGGGTGCCCGGTGTTCCATGCCTTGAGAAGGTCGAGCGCCTCGGCGCCGCGAACTTCTCCGACAATGATCCGGTCGGGCCGAAGTCTCAAAGTGGAGCGAACCAGTTCAGCAAGGCTGACCGATCCTGTCTGTGTGCGCAACGCGACCACGTCTTCGGCAGCGCACTGCAGTTCCCGCGTGTCCTCGAGAATGACCACCCGCTCATTGAGTGTAGCGATTTCGGCCAGAAGGGCGTTGGCAAGCGTCGTTTTTCCCGACCCCGTTCCGCCCGCGACGATGATATTTGCGCGGGCGTGGATCGCTTCCCTGAGGTCGAGCGCCTGGCGAGGCGTAACGATGCCGGAGGCGACATACTCGTCAAGATGGATGACGCGGCCAGCCGGCTTGCGGATGGCGAAGCAGGGCGCCCGCGCAACGGGCGGCAACACGCCCTCGAAGCGTTCTCCGCGCGGCGGCAGCTCGGCCGAGACGATGGGCTTGAGCCGGGTGGCTTCAGCGCCGGTGAGGGTCGCGACCAGCCTGATCGCGCGTTCGGTCTCGGCGGGCTCCAAGCGAACGTCGGTGGCCTCACGGCCCTGGCCTAAGCGCTCGACCCACACCCGGCCGTCCGGGTTCACCATCACCTCGATCGTGTCGGCCGCTTCCAGCATGGCGGCAAGCGCCGGCCCGAGCGCTGTCGCCAGCATGGCGAGGCCGCGTGCAGGATCAGGGGCAGGCGACATGGTCATTCCGCCGCCCTCACCGGATAGAGGGCGGCAACCGATCCATGGGCAGGATCGCCGGCAAAATGCTCGCGCCAGACGCTGCGTCCCTTTCCGAGACGCGCGACGATGGCGTCGATGACGCTCCGGAAACGTTCGGCCCCGCGCGCATTGAACTCGACCTTTTCGGACTCCACGATCTCTGGCGTCACGCTCATCGTGAAGCGGGCTGCGTGCGCCGAAAGCTCGAAATGGGTCTCCTGGCCCTTCTCGATGACGCCGAGCGTGCGGTGGATCCTGTCGAGCCTGGCCATCAGGGCCGCCTGTTCGGCCTCGCGGCCGGCATTGCTGAACGCCTTTGTGATCGCGTCCTCGACAATGTCCGAGACGCTGCGGTCCTTGACCGCCGCAACGCGCCGCAGCGTGTCGGAAAGGTCCTTCGGGATATAGGCGGTGATCTTTTCGCGCACGGCCATGGCTAGAAACCCGGATCCTGGTTGTTGGGATGAGAAACAAATTGCGCAGCGATTGCGGCGTCGAGTTCATCATCGGCAGGCAAGGGCGCCAGAACCGAAGCCGCAGCTGCTTCGACGCGCGCATCTCCGGCAGCTGCGCCAGGTGAAAACGCGAAGGCCGGCTGTGCGGCGTCGTGCGCCCGCGCTGAACGTGGTGGGCGGCGCGAGGCAGGTTTCGCAGATGGTGGCGTCGGCACGGGCGGGGGGACGACATCATCCCACGATGTGCGGGTGCCCGGACCCTCCTGCGCAAGGACCTCTATGGCGGGACGAACGCGGCTCTGGAGCGCCGGCTCGGCAAAATAGCGCAGCTTGCGCGCGCGGATTGGCGGCGAGCCGCCGACAAACACCAGAGCCTCGTCTGGCGGCAGCTGCATGATCTCGCCGGGCGTCAGCAAGGCGCGGGGCACTTCCTGCCGCGATACCATCGTGTGGCCAAGCCAGGGCGCCATGCGCGAGCCGGCATAGTTCATCTGGGCCCGTGTCTCGGTCGTGACGCCCAGCATGTCGGAGAGGCGCTTGGCTGTGCGATCGTCATTGCAGGCAAAGGCGACACGAATGTGCGCGTTGTCGAGTATGGAGGAATGCTCGCCATAGGCCTGGACGATCTGGTTGAGCGACTGGGCGACGAGGCAGGCCTTGATTCCGTAGCCGCGAATATAAGCGAGCGCGTGCTCGAAGAAGTCGAGGCGTCCAAGCTGCGGAAACTCATCCAGCATCAGAAGGACGCGCCGGCCGTTCGATGCCTCGACGTGTCGCCCGGCGATCTCCGTCAACCGCTTGAGCACCTGATTGAGGACGAGACGCAACAGAGCCTTGAGGCGCGAAAGCTCCTCTGGCGGCGCCACGAGATAGAGCGAGACCGGTCGCGGCCCCTCGATCAGGTCGGCGATCGAGAAGTCCGAGACTTCGGTTGCGCGTGCCAGAACGGGATCGCGATAGAGCGCAAGATAGCCAAGCGCGGTCGAGACCACGCCGGAGCGCTCGGCCTCGGCCATGTCAAGAAGCTGGCGCGCGCCTGCCGCGACGACGGGATGCGGCGCGTTGTTCAGAATGGGGTGGTGCAGCATCTCTTCCAGCAGCTCAAGGATCGGCCGCTCTGGATCGGCAAGGAGTTCGGCAAGGCGCGCCAGCGTCTTGCGTTTCTCAACATAGAGCGTCCACAGAATGGCGGCCACGAGTAGCTCAAAGGCGCGGAGCTGCCAGTGATTGCGGGTCCCGAGCGCACCTTCAGGGTCGACGAGCATGTCCGCCAGGACCTGGGTGTCGCGCACTTCCGTTTCGCCGCGACGGATCTGTGTAAGCGGATTGTAACGGTGCGTGGCGGTTGAGGTCGGCTCGAACCGGAACACCGGACCGAAGCTGGAGCGCAAGCCGGATGTGACGCGCCAGTTCTCGCCTTTAAGGTCGAGCGCAATGAAGGAATGCCTCCACACCAGACCCGTCGGCAGTGAGATGCCGACGCTCTTGCCCGTATTGGTCGGCGCCACAACGAGGACATGCTCGTCCCCGTCATGCCTCAGGATCTGGCGATCCCACGTCCCCAGGACGACGCCATCGCCGGATGTGAGGCCGAGTTTGCGCACTTCCTCGGTGCGCGCCCAGCGCGCCGTGCCGTAGGTGTCGGAGGATTTGGCTTCGCGTGACCGCCAGAGTGAAAAGAGAAATGCGGCGGCGATCGCGCCGGCGGTGGCGCCGAGGAAAATCAACGCGCCCTGTTCAAAAATCTTCCGAGCGTAGGTGTCGTAGTGATACCACCAGACAAGGAAGCGCCACGGTGCATAGACGGGCGCGCCGAGGATGAACGCGTCAGGCGCGCCGAGCGCCGCCTGGTAGCCAAGCTGATGGGCGGTCCACTGCGCGGCAGAGATTGCGCCAAGCGCTACCGCGCCCAGCACAATCAGAATCTGCCCCCAATAGATGCGTCCAGCACTCATGACCCTCGCCCCCCCAGAGGATGATTGGTTGAGGCAAATCGGGCGCCAGAGCCTTGATCCGCATGGTTTGTTTACGATCTATTTCCCGAGGCGAGGGTGCGGCGGATCCACGGTGGATAGATCTTAAAAAATGACCCTGGAAATAGTCAGGCGAGACAGGTGGAACGCCGCTTGCTCGAAAGAGCGCGTCAGATTGGAACGCGTGAAGGGTATGCAGCGGAAAAGTATCATCGTGTTTGCGGTCGGTGCGGCGGCGATTGTTTCGCTGGCGATTCCCCAGCCTCCAAAACCTGGAGCGCTCGTGTGGAATTTTACCGGGAGCGTGCCATTGGGACTCTACAGTATTGGAACCCGTGCCTGGCGGCGCGACGATCGTGTCGCCGTCAAACCAGAAGGGAGATTGGCGGAGATCCTCCAGTCATCAGGCGTGCTGAAGGAGGGTCGGTTGCTGCTGAAACGCGTTGCAGCGGCGTCAGGCGATGAGGTGTGCAGGACAGGCGATCGAATTGCGATCAATGGCTTGGCTGTTGGGCTAGCACAACGTGATGAGGCGCTCCCTGTCTGGTCAGGATGTCTCCGGTTGAATCACAATGAGGTATTTTTTCTTGGCGAGACGCAAAACTCCTTCGACGGAAGATATTTCGGCGTCACGTCCGCTCGGGAGATCGTCGGGCCCGTGGACCCAATTCTTGTCTTTGAACGCTAGCAACCGCGTCGGGGACGCTCTCGCGCAGGCCGTCCTCGCCTGCCGCAGCCCGGCATTCAAGGGGCGCTACGCTCTTCGCCCTTGAGCGCCAGGCTGCAACGGCAGGCCAAGAGGACAGGCCGCGACAGGGGCCCCGGCGCCGCATTCTGCCGCCGGGAAGCTCGAGGGAGCCTCCCATGACTGCTACATCTCTCCAGACCATTCCACTCTATCGTCTCATCATCTCGCCCCAGAATGTGCGACGAACCAACCGCAAGGCCGACATCGCAGCGTTGGCCGCGTCAATCGCATCCCACGGCCTTCTGCAGAATCTCGCTGTCACCGAGACGGACGAGGGAAAGTTTGAGGTTGTAGCGGGCGGCCGCCGCCTGGCGGCTCTCAAAATGCTCGCGAAGTCGGGCGGCATCGCCAGGGACTATCTGGTTCCCTGTCACATTGTCGGGCGAGAGACGGGATCAGAAGCCTCGCTCGCTGAGAATTTTCATCGAGTCGCGATGGACCCGGTCGATGAAGCGGAGGCGTTCGCGCAGCTGCACGCCGAAGGCATGCAGCCCGACGAGATCGCCCGGCGCTTCGGCGTTACGCGTCGCCATGTCGAACAGCGGTTGGCGCTGGCCAACCTGTCGCCGAAGCTGAAGGCGGCGTGGAAGCGGGGCGACCTCACGCTTGAGGCGGCAAAGGCCTTCTGTCTGGCCGACGATCATGCGCGGCAGGACGCCGTCTTCAAGTCGATGAGAAAGCCCGTGACCCATGCCGCCACCGTGCGCGCCTGCCTGATGGAAGGACGCATGCGGGCATCCGACCGGCTGGCGCGTTTCGTCGGACTCGATGCCTATGAGGCGGCTGGCGGTCCGGTGCGACGCGATCTCTTTGATGCCGAAGCGGTCTTTCTCGCAGACCCGTCGCTACTCGCGCAGCTGGCGGAAGCCAGGCTGGAGGCGGTCGCCGCGCAATGGCGAGGACGCGGATGGGGATGGATTGAGACCGCGCTTGACGGCGGACGGCCCGAGGGTCTTTCGGCCATGAGGCTGCAGCCGGTCTGGCGCGATCCGACAGAGGAAGAACAGTCCCGGCTCGACGTCTTGCAAGCCGAGATCGAAGCACTTGATGCTGCGCTTGAGGCGTCCAGCACCGAAGATGATCCACGCTGGAGCATGCGCGATGATCTCGAAGCCGCCTTTGAAACCATACGGCAGGAAGCTTGTGTCTGGGATGGGGAGCTGATGGCGCACGCAGGCGTGCTTGTTGGTGTCGCTCATGATGGCGAGGTGGTCGCGACCGAGGGCCTGGTCCGCAAGGCGGATCAGAAACTCATCGACGCGCTTCGCCGCCAGCGCGACCGGGTATCGACCGGGCGGGGAGACGGAGGGAGCAAGACGCCTGAATGCGCCAGTCCAAATCTTCCCAGGGCCGTCGCGCGCGATCTCACGCGCGTACGAACGCGTGCGATCCAGGCTGGTGTGGCCGGCGATCCCGACATCGCACTTGCGCTCTGTGTCGCGGCGCTCGAAACCCACATGCTCGGCCACAAGAGCATTCCTGGCCTCAGCATCGCGGCCATCTTGGCGAGTGGCGACGGGCCGGAGCATCTCCTCGCCAACAGGATCGATGCGGAGCTGCCGGACAGCGCAGAGGCTGTCCTCGTCTGGCGCCTCGCGCAGGACCGGACGGTTCTCCTCGCTCATCTGGCGGCGCTTGTCGCGGCTGCCATCGACCTGTCGCACGAAGACGCCACGCCCGCAGACAGCCAGCGGCAAGGCATAGCTGACATTCTGGCGGCAGCCCTTCATCTCGACATGAGAGACACGTGGTCGCCGTCGCTCGACTACTGGATGCGCCTGCCCAAGAACATGCTTGTCGAGGAACTCGTTTATGCCGCAGAAGCTCATGGATTGACGGAAGCCGAGACGAAGCGGCGGAGCGCCGATGCGACCAGGCTGAAGAAAGAGCCTCTTGCGCAATGCGTCGATGATGCATGGCGTGGACGCGGATATCTTCCCGAGCTCCTGATAACGCCGCTGGGAACGGGCGCGCTGCTGGTTAATCCGAATGCGGTTATTGTGGCGGCCGAATAGCCTCCGATGGCCTCGCCGGCTCGCGCGGCTGGTGAGGCCATTGCGACTTCATCGAGCTCACTCACCCCTTGCGATTGAAGCGCTTAAGCTTCGTAATGGCGGGGGAAGGCCACCAGTCGGGCAGGAGCTTTAGCTCCTGCCCGGTCCCGACCCTAGTTGTTCAGTCCCGGAGTGAGGTGGTTTGCTGGGCCGATGTTGATTCGATCCGCTTCGTTAGTCCAGACGGAGCAGATATGCTCGAAGGGGCGTCATGCCTCTCAGGGTTTTGAGGCGCCTGGCGAAATTGTATGCGTCGATGAAGTCGGCGAGGTGGGAGGCAAGCTGATCGCGACTGTCGTAGTGGAAGCGCAGTGACGGTAGCTTCTCTGATGGTAGGGGCAGATGGAGTAGTCTTGTCAATTGCTTACGAGGCCTGTGTCACACTGGGGTCACATTGCAATCCGGCGAGCACGTTCGGAAACATGAGGCAACACGGAGCAATTCCGGACAACGTCCGGAAACGTGTGGCGGTGGGCTGATTTGATCAAGCGCGGTTAGCCAAGATCACTCAGCAACAGACTGAGGTTGAGCTCCCCAGACGTCTCTCGGCTGCGTTCGATTTGTTTATAGAGATTGCGCTGCGGTTGCGTGCGGCAGCAGAAAAATTGAAAGGTCAACGAGGATGGTAGCGAGATCCCCTGGATCGACATCGACCGTTTCGACAAAGGCTATCCACTGTGCGCGCTTCCGGTCGTCCGCTGCGAAGGCGGGCGTCAGGGCGTCTGGTGGCGCTGTCGGGACCGGGGTGCCGCGGCGCGCGAACGTGGCCTTTATTGCGAGGGCCAAGCGATCATCGGTGAAGTTGAAGGCCCGGCTGAGAATCCAGATGTCGTGGAAGTCCTTCATGCGTGAGTTGTCGCGGCCGAGCGACGTGATCGCCTCGAATTTTTCGGCGATCACGGTTTCACGGGCATAGCCGCGGAGTTGCGGCGCCGGCATGTCGAGCAGAACGGGGTAGTCGAGTGTCTCGGTGCCCGGCTCGAGCGCATCGCCGAAGCCGATGTCAATCGAGATCTTGACGCGTGCGCCGCCGATATCGGCGGTGGTGACGAGGCGAAGGCCGCCATACGCGAGATGCTCGCGGATGCGTTCGATCGTGAGTGCATTCACGTCGAAGACGATGCCATCATCACCGTCGGTCGCCATCACCTCGCGAAAAACGGCGAGCATCTTTTCTCCATCGGAATCGCCGAAGCCGAGCAAGTCGAGGTCGCGCGTTCCGCGGTGGGGAGCGTCGAGCCAAGTCATCAGCAGGGTGGCGCCCTTGAGAACGAAGCGCTCGGCGTGCCCCGAGACGCTGAGCCGGTAGAGCAGGCGCTCGACCGCATAGCGGTTGAGGACGAGGTCAAAGACCTGGCCATTCGCTTTTGAGATCGCCAGAAGGCGCGCGCGGACCGAGGCGCCCTTATTCTTCTTCGGCTCAGGTTTCTTTGTATCAGGCATTAGCAGTCAGCGCTTCTAGGTAGGGTCGAATGACGGTGGCGACGCCGCTCTTCGCCGCCTGTCGCGACATTGCCGCGGGCGTCACCTTGCGCTGCCGCAGGGCCTCCTGCAGTCCCTCCAGCGCGATGCTGAGACCGACCGATCGGCGGTGGCGGAAGCAGTCGGCTATGGTTTTGGCGATGCCGAACACCTTCACGCGCACGCTTTCGATCGTGTGCGTTTCGACGCCGTCGCCGAGCAGGGCGTTGGTCATGCGCACGATGCGCAGCGGCGGGGAAGAGGGCTCGGGCGCCCAGTCGCCGACGCCGATGGCGATCCAGACTTTGCGAGGCAGCTGGTCGGTAAGGCCGTGGAAGACTAGAGCGGATGTCAGGCAGATGACCCCTTTGGGTAGGCGCGCCGCTGCTTCGGCGAGGCTATGCTGGGCGTCGAGTTCGGCGTCGGCGAGTTGGTAGAGGCCGCGCGCCAGACGCACGACTTCACCGTCATTCGCCATGCGTGTCATCGTCGCCGCCGTAACGCCGGCCGCGAGGAGGTCTGCCAGCCGCGCCATGCCACGCTCGGCCAGCAGTTTGCGGGCGATCGGTCGCTGTTGGCTGACCCGGGGCATTGATACAAAACCTCTGACCATGGTATCTAAGTTCCGAGGATTTGTATCAATCCGATTGGCCGTTGAGAAGCCCGAAAGCGAAGTCGCCGCCACGCGCTAAGCGGCACGTCTACGTCATCCACGGACGCGTCCTGATACGATGCGCCACCCGCCATTCGTCTATCTTGCGGAGTCTGCCGCAAGAAACGCCGGACGCACGCACTCGCTTTCGGAAGAAGTGATCCACCAGGCGGACGGCCTGCGTCAGGCGCTGGACCTGGCGACGGCGCGCGGCCAGAAGATCGAAATTCGCAACCCGCAACTGTGAGAAGACCTGCTCACGGATCGCTGGCCCGAAGACGCCGCCGCACAGCGCCGGTTCACGACAGATTTGCAGACTCTGGCGCATCCACTCGGTCGCCTGCGCGCCGCTACCGAGCCCGAAGCCGTCAGGGATCAGCTGGCATGATGTATGGAGAGAAGGCCACGCTGGGGGCGCTCATCGACTTCTATGACCGCGCCCGCCAGGAAGCCGCCGCCGGCGCTTCGCGCTTCCGTCCATCGTCAGCAACTATTCTGACCGACTGTCGGCCGCGCCGTCAGCGCGCGCCGGCACGGTCGCTGTGCCGAAGCACCGGTTCTTTGAAGACTGAAGCTGAGGCCAACGATCGCCGCGCAAGGCGCGCGGCTTCTCATGATGTACAGCGAATGGCGCAGCCTGTTCGAGAACGACTGGTGCGGCGTATGGGCTGGGCCAGTCCGAACGCCACTCGCGACTTACAAAGCCAAGATCCAGGTCATAAGAAACATGGAGCTTGGCGAGGGGGATATCGAGGCGGACGGCGTGAACCCGGTCGTCACGGTGACCGAGCCTGCGCTGCGCCTCTATCCGGGAGCGAAACGCCTGCCTCACACCTTTCATGCCGATCGACCGCCCGAGACCTGGCCGCTTTTGCACATTCTTTCGACCGGAGCGGGAATGGTCGCTGAGTGAGTGGATCGCCGATACCATTGTGCCGTGGACGGCTGAATGGCTGCTGTTTTACGAGGGGTGGCTGTCGACCGGCGTCTGGCAAGGCGGCGGGATTCATCCCGGAGACGAGGAGTAGCCGTTGTGGGAACAGCAACCAGCGGCTGGACAGGCGAGCCCCGCTCCAGCGGTGTCCTTCAACAGGCGCGCCGATAACTCGATTGGCCGTCGGACCGGGACTTTCGCGTCCTCAGCATTGATGGCGGCGGCATCAAGGGGATTTTCGCCGCGGCTCTCCTGGCGCGACTGGAATCCACCTGAGCGGACGCAGCTTGGCGGGCCATTTCGACATGATCGCCGGAACTTCGACGGGCGGGATCATCGCGCTCGCTCTAGCGCTTGGCTTATTAGACGGTTTGGCGATCGCATCCTTGGTGATGCCGTCACGCGGCTCTGCATACCATCGGCAGACGGCAAGCACGGCGACATCGCTGTCTTCAAGACGCCGCATCATCCCAACTTCGCACGCGACTGGACGATGCCTGCGGTCGATATCGCGCTCGCGACACCGGCTGCCCCGACATTCCTTCGCGTGCATCAGACCGGCGGTTACTACTTCATCGACGGAGGCGTCTGGGCCAACAACCCCGCGATGATTGCAGTGGTCGATGCGCTCAGTTGCTTCAATATCGAGCGCCGACAGATTCGGATGCTTTTCCTTGGAGGCGGATCGCGCAAACCCAAGCTGGGGAGCTGGCAATTGCACCTTGGCGGAATAGCTGGGTGGCTGCTGGCTAACGGCGCCTTGATCGAGAGCATGATGCACCTCAGCGCGATGAACGCCGATGGCCAGGCCGGTCTCTTGATCGGCAGAGATCGGCTGACGCGGATCCAGCCGGAGGAACCCGCCGCTGCGGTTACCGCGCCAAACCGGCTTTCCGTCCTGATCGACGATGCACAGATGGGTCAAAACCTGCGAAACATCCAAACCGACAAACAGCTCCATTGCGCTTCTCCTGGGGTTCAAGATCCGGCTCGCTCCCGCGAGCCGGGCCCAGTTTGCCCCAGAATATCAGGCGCCACCTGCGATTACCGGATGTCCACAGATGACAGCACCCCGAAACAACTACTTGCCCAGTTTTTTCAAAGAATCTGGATCTACCCATACGCTAACCATCGATGCCTGATCGCTCGGTTATACCTTGCCTTCAGCGACCATCGAAGTGGCAGCGCTGCCGCACGGCAGTTCTGGGGACGCCAGAATGGCAAGCCCAGTGTCGGACAGGGTCAACATTGTGACTAGACGGTCGTATGAGTAATAATACTTGACGCCGGGATTCTCGCGGAGCACGCTCTCGCCACGGGTCACAGAAGATGACCTACAGGGGAGAGACCAATGAGCTTCATTCGCTTAGGCGCCTCCGCGCTATCCTTGACGGTGAGTATGTTCGGCCCGTCAGCAATCGCTCAAACCCCCGCGACCGGTCCTGGATCTGATGTTGTCGCCGTTGGGCAGCCGGCCAAGCCCGACGCGCCCGTCACCGAGAGGGTGGTGGTCACGGGTTCGCTGATCCGCGGCACGCCTGAGAACGCGTCGCTGCCTGTCGAGATTTTCACCGCGGAGGACCTGGAGGAATCCGGCGCGCCCACGGCGCTGGAGTTCGTGAAGCAACTGTCCATCTCGGGTCCGACCCAGGGCGAGGCCAATTTCACGGCGGGCGCGGGTCTCACGAACCGAGTGCAGGTCAACCTGCGCGGGTTGGGCGTCGACAAGACCCTTACTCTTCTGAACGGCCGCCGCGTCAGCGACAACACATCCAACATTCCGGCGGCCGCGATCGGGCGCATCGAAATCCTGAAGGACGGGGCGGCAGTCACCTACGGCGCGGACGCGACTGGAGGCGTGATCAACTATATCACCCGCAAGTCTTTCAACGGGCTGGAGGTCAAGGGCCAGTACAAATACATCGCGGATTCCGATGGAGATTATGGCCTGAGCGTGCTTGGCGGCTTCGGCGAGGGCGAAGCCAACTTCCTGTGGTCGGCGGAGTGGGAGCATCGCTCGCGCCTCGAAACCGAGGAACGGTCCTTCTCCAGCCTGCCTTACGACATCAATCCGTCGAGCTGGACCACGTCGAGCGAACTGGCGGGCTGGACGCCGCGCGGAACGCTTCCCGCCAGCCCCGGCAATACGGCGGCGGCCGAGTTCGGGACGGCGCTCTCCGCGACGCCCGTCGCCGACTTCACGCCGGCGTCCTGCGCGGCGGTCGGCGGGGCTTATGTCAACACATCGACCTGCTCCTACTGGTCGACGCCGTATCTGAACCTGTTGGAAGAGACCGATATCTACCGGGTCTACACGCAGGTGAATTGGTCGATCTCGGATTCGATGGACCTGCACGTTGAGGCCTCGTACGGTCAGGTGCTGGCGCCTGAAGTTTATGGATCGCCGGCCTTTCCGCTGTCCAAAGGACCGGCGCGCGCGACCGGAAGCGCTGACCAAATCTATGTCCCGTCGACCAATCCGTTCGTTGCGGAATTCGCCGGCCGGTCGGGATGGGCGACCAATGCGGCCTTCGCTTCGACGCGCGGTTACACCGCGCGCAGCTATCGACCACTGGGCCATGGCGGCAATCCGCTCTATGGGCAGAATGGCAACGGCTTTGGCGGTCCGATCAGCATCGATACCCAGGTTTTCCGCACCTCGGGCGGACTGGACGGCGAGTTGCCGGCTTCATTCGGTTTCCTGCAGGGCATCCACTATGATTTCGCGACCACATACAATCAGACGATAAACCGGACCGGCACGCAGGATTTTCTCGGTTTTCGCCTGCAAGAGGCGCTCAGCGGTTTCGGCGGCCCCAACTGCAGAGCCGCCGACCTCGACCCGCTACGCTTCGGCACGCAGAACCCGGCCGCCGCGGGCGTCAACGGCTGCCAGTGGTGGAACCCGTTCGCGAGCAGTTTCGCCTCCCAGCCCGAACTCGGCCTGCCCAACCCGAACTATATAGCGGGCACTGAAAACTCGATTGAACTCATCCGCTGGATGTATGGCGACGACCAATATCGCGAAAACATCAATACAGGCCTGATCGTCGATCTGGTGTTCGACGGCGAAACGCCGGTCCCGCTGCCGGGCGGGAACATCGCACTCGCGGGCGGCGTTCAGTGGCGCCAGACCGAGAATCGCGAAGTCGTCTCAAGCGCTTTCCGGGATGGGCGGATTCCATGCGAGTGGCCCGCCAACTTTACCGGCGGGGTTAATGGCGTTCCCGTCGCGCAGACACCTCGCGCCACCAACGACCCTTTGTTCAATGGCTGTACGCTGGACAATCCCGGCCCGTTTGTGTTTGGCGGCACCTCGCCAGCCCAGAGCAGCGACCAGCAGCAGTATTCATTTTTCGGTGAAGCCAGCCTGCCGGTGCTGGATACGCTAAACCTCGTAGCGGCCGTCCGACGCGAAGAGTTCAGCTCCGACCTTGGCGCGACCGTCTACAAGGTCTCGGGCAAATGGGACGTCTTCGGACCTTTCTCGTTGCGTGCGTCCTATGGGACGAACTATCAGGCGCCGCCGGCCGGGCTTATTCCCGGCCGTATTACCAACGGGGTCACCGGCTATACCAAGCTGGGCGGAGCCTTCGCGGCGACGCAGACCGTCACGGTCGCCAATATCAAGCCGGAGACCGCCACTGTCTGGAATATCGGCGCGCTCTGGCAGTCGCGCGGCTTCACCGACGGCAGCGACTTCAAGCTGTTCATCGACTATTTTGATTTCGAGACGCAGGATGAAATCGGGACGATCGCGACCGTGCAGGACATCGCGGCGGTGGTTTTTCCCGGCGCCAACAGCGCCGCGACCCTGGCGAACTGTTCGCACCCGCTGGTCGGACGCGTCCTGTTCAACGGCGGCAACTGCACTCAGGGCGTCACGGCGGCAAGGGATTTCGCCTCGATCCGCACTGATCTCGGGAATGGACCAGGCCAGCACACGGCCGGATTCGACGTCCAGTCGGAATACTCGATGCCGATCGGACCCGGCGAGGGCGAATTGGGGCTGACCGCCACTTATGTGACAGTGGATGAGAACGAGGCGCCGTCGCTGGACGGCTTCCAGTTCAGCAGTGACGACCGCCTGGGTTTCCGCAATTTCGCGACGAGTTCATTCTCGTCGCCCGCGCTTCGCGTCAACGTCCACGCAAATTATCGGTTGGCCAACCATAACCTGCGGCTTGCCGTGAACTATGTGAGCGGCGTCGAGGATGAACGCGGACCGATAACACCGGGTGGTCTCACAACGCCGACCGATTTCGGCGTAGCCGCCGAGGACTGGATCGTCGGCGACCTGCATTATATCCTCGAACTGCCTTCGGCGATGCGGCTCACGGCTTCAATCGGCAACATCCTCGACCAGGACCCGCCGCCCTCCCGCGAGCAGTTCGGCTTCGACGGCAAATTCGCCAACCCGCTTGGCCGGACGTTCGAGGTCGGTTTGAAGAAGACTTTCTAGGGCGCTTGAGCCCCGCTGACGCGGAAAGGTCGAAAGGGCCAAGGAGTTTCCCTATAAGGACGGCGCGGAATTTCTTCCGCTCAGCTAGCGGAAGCCTACATCCGCCGAACATCCTTGCGGGCTAGGACGACCTCAGCGGAAGCGCTGAGGCGATGTGTTTCAATTTGGCATGGCGCAGAGAAGGATCGCTCGTCGCGCTTTTGCCGCCCATTCGGCCGGAGGATCGAGCGTCAGGTACAGTTCGAACAGATCTCGGGCCTCGGCTGGCTTGCCGGCGCCCAGAATAAGCTGCGCCTGATTGAAGTGCGCGTCCGCATGGTCTGGATCGTGCGCGAGCACGACGCGCAGCTCGCTCTCCGCTTCCATCTTGCTGCCCAACGCTTCGAGGGCGAGAGTGAGATTGTAGCGAGCCTCGATAAAATACCCGTCCCGGCCCAGCGCCCGGCGAAAGGTGAGAGCTGCTCGGGCGATATCGCCCTGCCGAAGATGTAGATTGCCGATATTGTAAAGGGAGATGGCGTCCTCGCGGTCGACGCCCGCGCACGTGTCGTAAAGGTGGAGCGCGTCGGCTAACCGATCTTCGCTCTCGGCCACTTCGGCTGCTTCAAACAGATCGTCCTGGTTGCCGCCGCCCAGATCCAGCGGGAGGAAACCTTGGCCCTCTAGTGTGGTAAGGCCGTCCTCCCATTCCAGCGCGGGTTCGCCGACAGCGATAATGACGACTTTGTAGCGCCCGGCCGGGGCCGACCGACGAGCATTGAGGAGGGCGCGGATCATGGCCGTTTGCGTGCAGGCAGCACCGCGTAGCGCCGCTGCCGTCTTGAGCATAGCGACATCGCCGAACCGAACCTTGTCGCCGCCAAGGTTGATCAGTCCGAACGCTGCGAGCAGATCCGCATCACTGTCGTTGGCGCCACTCTGGGCCAAGGCGGTGGCGATCGGCAATGTCGGAGCGTCGCGGGCGTCTGCTGCAGCGAGAAGCGACCGGAACACATCCTCGCTGAATATCGCCTTTCCCCCCCTGCGGGCAATTTCGAGGCGCGCGGGCAGGGCGCCGCTGGCGATCAGGCTGTGTGCCATCCCGCCGACGACCAGGATGTCGCCGCGCTCGGTCAGGTCCCGGATGACGCGACCGCCTCGACTGGCGATGGAAGCAACCAGTTCGTCGCGGAGGCCGGGCGAGAACCGGCCATAGAGTGCGAGGATACGGTTCCGCAGATCCATCAGGAGCCGGACGACTTCTTTTTGGCGACAGGTTTCGCAGGCGCCTTGGCGGGGGCCTTAGCTGTCGCTTTTTTTGCGCCGGCCGCAATCTTGCCCAGGCTGCGAAGATCGGGCCGAAGCGGTTCCACCACAGGCGGATGGTCTCGTGGCAGACGTCGATTCCGCGCTCGTGCAGCAGGTCTTCAACATTTCGCAGCGAGAGCGGAAACCGAACAAATCATCATCACCGCCAGGCGAATGATTTCC
The DNA here is from genome assembly GCA_034439955.1 of Alphaproteobacteria bacterium. Classification (GTDB taxonomy): domain Bacteria; phylum Pseudomonadota; class Alphaproteobacteria; order Caulobacterales; family Hyphomonadaceae; genus UBA7672. The sequence continues at coordinate 3,670 of JAWXBJ010000032.1, read as the reverse complement.
GGCGAGGTCTTGAAGTATTTGAACGGGCTTGGCTTCATGCAGCGACGCTAGCCGGGGAGGGCAGCGGGCTCAAGCCGGTTCCTTTGACACTGCCCTTGAGCGAAGTTCCGCGTCCCGCAAGAGATTTTGCTTTGCCGAGTTTGATTGAAAGTTTCCGTTCATGCTGCGCTGATGGGCGTACGACGCTTCTCCATAGCGGCGTCGGCAGCAACGGACTTGACAAACATCAGCCTCGCAATTTCCTTCACAGCGGGGGGATGAGATGACTGCAAGCCTTCAAAATTTGGAGCGAGCACAACGGGCCGGCGAGCTGCTTGAGGCCGCTGCACTTGGTCCTGACGGGTTGAATACGGCCTTCGAGAGCGTCGTGAGCTTGCTGGACGGGGAAATGTTCCAGCTGTTCAATTTCACCCGGCCCGAGGCGCCAGATATGATTGTGTCGCCTGACCGAACCCAAATCTACGACGACTATATCCGAAATGCGTGGCACGAGCACGATACGTGGAGCCTTCGCGCGGGCAAGGTCGCCCGTCACGGCCGAATACTGACCGACGATACGGTAATTTCACTTGAGGAACGGAAGCGGGATCCATTTTATCAGGAGTTCTGCACCAGGTGGAACATTGGAAGCTTCACGGCGTGGACGTTCAATCTCTCAGGAGAAAAATGGGCCTACACACTGATGGGGCGCCGTGGGTCGGAAAGTACAGCTATCGACACAGTAGTATACCGCCGTTTCATTGAAGCCGCCGACCGCGCTGCTTTGCTCGCGGCGGCGAAAGGCGATCTTCGCGCACAAGGTTTGGCGGAAGGCCTTGAGTTAGGTGGACGGCCGACCATGGTGCTAGACCATGGCGGACGCGTGAGCTTTGCAACAGGCGGTGCAGAAGCTTTGGTCGGACAGGGCTTTACGATTTTGCAAGGCAGGCTTCACAGCGAAAACCACGCAACAGACTTTTGCTTCCGTCAGCTTGTGCTCCGCGCGCAATCATCGCGCCCTGGTCACCCGCGCAATTTTCTCATTGTACGCAGTGATGGCCGACGGCCAATCCTTGCGATGCCAGTCCACCTCCGTGATCACAGTCTCCACGGCCTTCCAGGCGCGAGGATACTCCTAATGCTGACGGATTTGAACGAGGCCAAGAAGCCGAGCGCGGCAGCGCTGCGATCGGCGTTTCACTTGTCATCACGTGAGGCACAACTTGCCGGCTGGTTGTCAGTCGGAGATACTCCGGAGGAGGCGGCTGCAAAGATGCAGATTTCCGTTCACACCGTTCGACAGATGTTGAAGACTGTTTTTGCGAAGACCGACACCAATCGCCAGGCTGAGCTTGTGGGGCTGCTGGGGCGTGTTCTTTCGTCCACGTCGGACGGCCCAAGTTGATTGATCGGCTCTATGCAGGCGGCGTGGTGGGCCAGGCTATTCTGTCAACTATTCTTATAATTTCTGGCTGCCGTTTTATGTCCAACTTGCGAAAGATCCCCTTGAGTTGTGACCTCACCGTAGCGACGGAGACGCGGCGGGCCTCGGCAATCTCGACGACAGTCATGCCGCGCGCAATCTCTCCGGCCACGGTTGCTTCCGATGCGGTGAGACCAAATAGATCGCGAAGATCTTGGATGGGAGGGGTAGGGGAGCGAGACAAATCGACAAACGCTACAATCGATGTCGTGCCGCGTTCGACCGCGCGATCGACCAAACGAACAACAGGCATCACCACCAGAGGGTGGCTGTCACCAGCCCGTTTAGTGATGAAGCTTGCGGGTTTAGCTATAACAACACCTTGAGACCATTTCGTCAGTTCGCGAAAAGACGCGTCGCTGGCGACATCAGCTCCGCGCAGATAGCCGTCGGTGACGCGAAAATGCGAGCCCAAATACGCTCTTAGTGATTTGGTTTTGTAGGCCATCCGCCCCGCTTCATCGAGCACCAATGCGGGGCGACCGCTAGTCTCGAGTCCGTCTGCCATTGCCTCGGACTTAAGCAGTGTTTGAAGTTTGAGCGGTGACGCTGGCCTCCCCTGCGCGCGGACTAATTGTCGCTTCGCACCATGCGATGGCTCCTTGCGCGTGTTCATGCCGAAGCATCTTCATGACGCCACACGTCACATGGCCGCTTCGATCTCATCGCCCGTCCCCCCGAACCCGACGCATATGCCCTGCTGAGAACGACGTTCTCGTAGAAGGGCAACAATCAGTGCGCATGGGACCCGCATTGAGAGTTCCAGCAATGTTATCGCGGTGCATCCTCCAAATGGATGATGCGCGTTTTCTCGTGAAGGTACAAGTTGGTTTTGGGGTTGCCGCACTTTTGAGCGGTGCGGCTTGGCAGGGGCGATAGGTGCTCGGCACGAAGAAATGCATGGGGCCGGCGTCTGATCGGCGCTCAGCTGGGCGGCGCTGGCTTAGCCGGCGCAACAACAATTTCAAAGATTCACTCAGTTAGGAAAACAAGATGGCCAGCAAGCTCGGCATTGCCGTTGCGTTCTCGAACACGCCGCAAGCAAAGGACGACGTTTTCACGTTTGGCGAAACCGTTGGCGGCGCGGTTACTTTCCTTAACGTCATGGCAAACGATTCCGGCGGCAATGCGAAGTCGCTTTACTCTGTCGACGACGGTGTAAATAGCGGCGGACCAACCGGCGATCTGTTGGTTAAGGATCAGGTAGGAGTGATCGGCGCTAGCGCACTTGGCGCGCGGATCTGGATCACGGCTGACGGCAGAATTGCCTACGATGCTTCAACACTCGACCTGAACTCTCTGGCGCAAGGGCAGGTACTCACCGACACAGTTACCTATGCGATCCAGCTTGGAAAAGGCGCACTGAGCTGGGCGACTGTCACGGTTACGATCTCCGGCAGCAATGATACGCCTATCATTCAATTGGCCGACGCTACGGGCGTGGTAATTGAGGACGGTTCGACTCCGACGCTCTCCACGACTGGCGCGATTGGGTTTGACGACGCGGACCTGACCGATACCCACAGCGTAACTGTCGTGGCAGCAGTGGCGAACGGCCTGGGAGGCGTACTTACAGCGTCGATTACTGACGTTGCAACGGGTTCGGGGGCCGGGTCCGTTACCTGGTCTTACAGCGTCGCCAACAGTGCCACTCAGTACTTGGCGGCCGGCGAAATCGTTACTGAAACCTACACGGTCACCGTCTCTGATGGTCAGGGTGGCTCGTTCAACCAGATGGTGACGATCACCATCACAGGCACGAATGATGCACCTGTGGTGACGGGCGCCGTTGCGGCTGGCGCGGTGACGGAAGACGGCGTGACAGCGGCGACAGGCACGATCGCGTTTTCCGACGTTGATCTGATCGACGCGCACAACGTGACTGTGGCAGCGGCGGCGGACGGCTATCTCGGCACGTTCACGGCTTCGGTATCGGACGCTTCGACTGGAGACGGCGCCGGCGTCGTGGGCTGGAACTTTGCAGCCGACAACGCTGCGCTTCAGTTCCTGGCGGCGGGTGAGACGCGTACGCAGACCTACACGGTCACCGTCTCTGATGGTCAGGGTGGCTCGTTCAACCAGATGGTGACGATCACCATCACAGGCACGAACGATGCACCTGTGGTGACGGGGGCTGTGACTGGCGTGGCGACCGAGGACGGCGCTGGCGTTACGCTGGATGCGCTGGCCAATGCGAGCGACGTGGAT
>JAWXBJ010000031.1:0-7929 GCA_034439955.1 Alphaproteobacteria bacterium | reverse complement strand
CGTCGCCAGCGCTGGCGACGAGAAGCTGTCCGGCAACAAGGAGCTTGCCGATCTCGCCCTCGCGCTCGGCGTGTCGATGGGCCAGCGTTTCCGGCTAGAAGACCTGCGCTATGAGCGCGTCATCATCATGACCGACGCCGACGTCGATGGCGCGCATATTGCGGCGCTGCTGATCACTTTCTTCTACCGCCAGACACCCGCCCTGATCGATGCGGGGCGCCTTTTCCTCGCGATGCCGCCGCTCTATCGCATCAGCCATGGCGCGAAGTCGGCCTATGCCCGCGACGACGTTCACAAGGCGCAGCTTCTGGAAACTGAGTTCAAGGGCAGGAAGGCCGAGGTCGGCCGCTTCAAGGGTCTGGGCGAAATGATGCCGGCGCAGCTGAAGGAAACCACCATGAACCCCGCAACCCGCACGCTCGCGCGGGTCTCGCTGCCGGACGGTCTGGCCGGACCGCAGGAGCTGGTCGAGACGCTGATGGGCAAACGCGCCGAGCTGCGCTTCAGGTTCATCCAGGACAATGCGAAATTCGTCGAGGAGATCGACGTTTAGGGATCACCGTCATTCTACAAACGCGATCTGGTCCGGTTGCAGCAAGCCTGCGCCGCCAGAATCTGCGACACGAGAGGCTTCAGCGTTTCGAGCCGGTTGAATGGCGCCCCGCCTCGCAAACCCTCGCAGAAACAGCCTGGTTCCTCCGCCATGCCTCACGGGATTGACTTAAGTTACGCAAAACCTATTGCTGCGGCCCAACGGATCGCGGTTTTAGCTTTTTGCTCGCCGCGCGCCGTCCGTGCAGCAAAGATGACCTTATGACGTTCGACGAGCTCAGTCTCGACCCGCGCATCCTGAGCGCCGTGACGGCCGCCGGATACACGACGCCCACCCCGATCCAGGAACAGGGCATTCCGGCCGTCCTCGCGGGCCGCGATGTGACAGGCATCGCCCAGACCGGAACGGGCAAGACGGCCGCCTTCGTGCTGCCGATGATCCACAAGCTGGGCCAGGGCCGGGCCAAGGCGCGCATGCCGCGCTCGCTCATTCTCGAGCCCACAAGGGAGCTTGCCGCGCAGGTGGCCGAACAGTTCGAGAAATACGGCGTCAACTACAAGCTCAGCATGGCGCTGCTCATCGGCGGGGTCTCCTTCGGCGATCAGGACAAGAAGCTGATGGCCGGCGTGGACGTGCTGATCGCGACGCCGGGCCGGCTGATGGACCAGTTCGAACGCGGCAAGATCCTGATGAACGGCGTGCAGATGCTGGTGATCGACGAAGGCGACCGCATGCTCGACATGGGATTCATCCCGGATATCGAGAAGATCTGCGGCTTCCTGCCCAAGACGCGGCAGACCATGCTGTTTTCGGCGACGATGCCGCCCGACATCACGCGCCTCGCCAAGCAGTTCCAGACCAATCCCGTGCGCATCGAGGTCAGCAAGCCGGCGACCGCCGCCATCACGATCACCCAGTATGTGACGCACTGCCCTTCCAACGAGGACACGGTAAAGCGCGCCGTGCTGCGGTCGATCATTCAGGCTCGCAACACTGACAGCGGCATTGTCTTCTGCAACCGCAAGCGGGAGGTGGACGTCGTCGCGAAGTCGCTTGCGAGCCATGGCTTCGACGCGGCCGCCATTCACGGCGACCTGCCCCAGTCGCAGCGCACGCAGACGCTGGACAGGTTTCGCAGCGGCGAACTCAAGCTGCTGGTCGCCTCGGACGTCGCGGCGCGCGGCCTCGATATTCCCGAGGTCAGCCAGGTGTTCAATTACGCGCCGCCGCCCAATTCCGACGACTATGTCCACCGCATCGGAAGGACTGGCCGGGCCGGAAGGTCGGGCGAAAGCTTCACGATCGTGTCGCCCGGCGACGCCCGGCTGTGGGAGGCCGTACTCAAGCGCATCGGCCGGGACGTCGAGCCGTTCAAGCCTGAGGGGCTCGACGAGGCGGTAGCCGAGGCGCGGTCGCGTGGACCGGCGCCCGGGCGGGACCGGTTCGAGAAGCCCGGACGCGGACGTACCGGCGCGCGAGGCGCCAGTCGAGGAGACGCAAGTCTGAGGGACGCCAATCGGGGGGACGCCGGTCGAGGTGGGAGCCGGCAGCGCGATCCCATCCTCGTGGATGAGGCGCAGGCCGATATCCACCCGCCAGTCCAGGAAACAGAATCGGCGCCAACCACGGCTTCGGAAGTGCGCGCGCCCCGCACCAGCCGTGAGCGCAACCGGGTCCGGGGACGCAAGCGCGACGAAACGCCGACACAATCGTCAGGTGCTGCTCCGGCCTCCATCGCCCTCCCGCGCGAACGTCCGCGAGCCGACCGGGTGGAGACGGACGACGCCGGACTTCCCGACCAGCGCTTCAAGGGCATGGGAGATCATGTTCCCGCCTTTTTGCTGCGCTCCTTTGGATCCCGCGAGGACGCATAGGCGCCGGGCCGCGACGGTTAACGCCTCCTTTCGGACCGGATGCGATCTTAGGCAATCGGTAACCGATTTTACCCACTGTTCACCCAAGACTCGGTCACAGGGGCGGTTGCATGTTGAACAATGATCTGATGGGCCCGGCGGGTCTTGCCATCGGCCACAAGACAATCGACGAGATCGGCTCGAAGCTACTGCCGGTCAGCCCGCAGAACTACGAGGTGTGGCTCACCTACCTCACGAATTCCTCGCCCGATCTCCGCGTCGCGCTCGACGCTCTGCTGTCGTCCGGGCGCTCGATCAGCAATATTGACATGGAAGAGCTTTACGAGCGGTTCTTCTCCACGACCCACTTATCGACCCAGGTCATGGAAACAGGCTCGCGGATCGCGCACGAGATCGCGGATGCGCTGGATGCGTTGAAGAAGGCCGGCGCCACGACGGAGCGCTACGGCGCCACGCTGAACATCGCGGCCGAGTCGCTAGTGTCCCAGACCATGGACGGGGACGCGCTGAAGCGCCTCATCAACGTGCTGGCGAGCGCCACGACCGAAATGTCGAAACAGAACTCCAACCTATCGCACAAGCTGGCGCAGTCATCGAGCGAAATGGACAAGCTGCGCACCTCACTTCGCCAGGCGCGCGCCGAAGCCCTGACCGACGCCCTGACCGGCGTCGCCAACCGCAAGCTGTTCGACGAAACGCTGCGACTCCGGAAAGAGGAGGCCGACGCCGACAAATCCGAACTGTCCCTCATCCTGTGCGATATCGATCATTTCAAGTCTTTCAACGATACATGGGGACATCAGACCGGCGACCAGGTGATCCGTTTTGTCGCCTCCGCACTGACCAAGTTCGCCCTTCCGGACCACCTGGTGGCACGCTATGGCGGCGAGGAATTCGCCGTCGTCATGCCGCGCACGCCGCTCAAGCAGGCGGGACGGATCGCCGACCAGATTCGCACCGCGATCGAGGTCAAGCGTCTTGTGCGGAGGTCCACCAACGAGACGATCGGCGCAGTCACCGTGTCGTTCGGCGGAGCGATCTACACGCCTGGAGAAACTGTCAGCCAGATCATCGCGCGCGCCGACGAGTGTCTCTACTTCTCGAAGCGCAATGGCCGCAACCGCGTGACGCTCGAAACCGCCCTGCCGCCGGTCACGGTGAACAACGCCGCATAGGCAGAGGCGCTCAGGTACGCTTCGTCCTCTTCCCTCCCTTCGCGGCGCGTATGCCTGCCGCGACATCAAGCGCCCGGCGGGCGATTGCGACAGCTTGGGCCGGATCGTCCATTGCGCTGACCGGCATACTCCAGTTGGTTGTCGCCCGGCCGCCCGGATCCTTCTTCGTGGCATAGACCCATGGGCTGGAGCCCTCGGCTTTCAGCTCCGCAGCCAGAACGTCGTCGGTCCTGACATACAGCACGTCATCGTCGATCAGGCCGAACATCACGCCGTCGAGATAGACCCCGCCCCCGCCGAACATGCACTTGACCTCGACCGGACCAAGTCCGGTGAGAAGATCGACGACGAATTCAGCAAATCCCGGCGTCATGGCCATGACGTCCGACCTATTCGACTGCCGCCGGCACGATCGTCACGCTTTCTCCGCACCCGCAGGCGTCTGTCTGGTTGGGATTGCGGAAGACGAATTTCGAATGAAGCGGTGTGCTCTCGTAATCGATTGTCGAACCGAGAAGGAACAGAACAGCCTTGCCGTCGATGACGATCTCCACACCATTGTCAGACACACGCTCATCCAGGACGGCGGGCTCGTCGGTGTAGGACATCGTGTATTCCATGCCCGCGCAGCCGGCGTTCTTGACACCGACGCGGAGAAACCCTCCGTTTCCGGAAGCAAACTTGTCCTCCATCACTTCGCGCACGCGATCTGCGGCGGCGTCGCTCAGGGTCACAACCTTGGGGCGGGGGCGTCTGGCCATGGCGTCTAGATGATTACCCTAACGGGCCCTTACAACATGTTGAGCTGGAGGCGGGCCTCGTCCGACATGCGCGACGGGTCCCAGGGGGGATCGAAGACAAGACTGGCCTTGGCGGATTTGATTCCCGGCACCTTGCGGGCAGCGTCCTCGACCCATCCGGGCATCTCCCCCGCCACGGGACAGGCCGGAGCGGTCAGGGTCATTTCGATGTCCACATGGTAATCGTCATTGATATCAACCTTGTAGATCAGACCCAGCTCATAGATGTCGACCGGGATTTCGGGATCGTAGACCTGCTTGAAGCTCTGGATCAGCTCGTCGGTGATGCGGTCAAGTTCCTCCTGCGGGATTGTCGTCGGCGCCTCGTCGTCGCGTTGGTAGGCGAGACTGGCGTCAGTGATGTCGTGTTTCAGATCGTCGGCCATCAGGCCCCATCCGCCATTTCAAGACGCCGCTCAATCAGGTCCGGCATGTCTTCCCTAACTCAGCATCACACGCGCCTTGTGCAGCGCGTTCACGAAAAGGTCCACCTCTTCCACTGTATTGTACACGCCAAAGCTCGCCCTGGCTGTAGCCGTAACCCCTAGATGGGACATCAGTGGCTGGGCGCAATGATGGCCGGCGCGGATGGCGACGCCCTGCCGATCAAGAATCTGGGCGATGTCGTGAGGGTGCAGACCTTCTAGCGAAAACGTCAGCACGGGCCCCTTGCCCTCGGCCGTACCATGGATGGTCAGCCCGTTGACACCGCGCAGCGCCTCGACAGCCCGGGCAAGCAGGGCTTGTTTGTAGGCGTTGGCAGCCACGCGGTCGATCCCTTCAAGCCAGGAGATGGCCGCGCCCAGCCCGATCGCTTCAATTATGGGCGGTGTCCCGGCTTCGAAACGGTGTGGCGGGGAATTGTAGGTGATCGCCTCGCGCGTCACCGTCTCGATCATCTCGCCGCCGCCCTCGAAGGGCGGCAGGGCCTCGAGCTTGTCGCTTTTTCCGTAAAGGACGCCGATTCCCGTCGGCCCATAGAGCTTGTGACCCGAGAAAACATAGTAGTCCGCGTCGAGCGCCCGGACGTCGATCGGGAGGTTCACCACCGCCTGGCAACCGTCCAGCAGCACATCGGCGCCAACGCTGTGGGCCATCTCGATGGCGCGCCCCACGTCGGGAACCGTGCCCAGGACGTTGGACATGTGGGTCAGTGCGAGCATTCGGGTTTTTGGCCCCAGCGCGGCCGCGAGGCTATCCAAATCCAGCGACCCGTCCGGCAGCAGCTCGATCCAGCGCAGCACGGCGCCGCGCCGCTCGCGCAGGAAATTCCAGGGCACGATGTTGGAATGGTGCTCCATCACCGAGAGCACGATCTCCTCGCCTGGCTGGATGCGCGCCCCCAGACCCGCCGCCACGATGTTGATCGCTTTCGTGGCGCCGCTGGTGAACACCACCTGGTCGACGGTCTCGGCGTTGATCAGCCGGCGGACGCTTTCGCGCGCGGACTCGTAAGCCTGTGTCGTCTCGTTGGCGAGCGTGTGAATGCCGCGATGCACGTTGGCGTAGGAATGCCGCATGGCATCCGACATGGCGTCGATCACAGCGTCCGGCTTCTGCGCCGAAGCGGCGTTGTCGAGGTAGACCAGCGGATGGCCGTTGACCCGCCGTTTGAGGATGGGAAATTGCGCGCGGATCGCGGCGATGTCGAACGCGGTCACGGCGCGGCCTCCAGCCAGGCGTCGATGCGGCCCTCTGCTTCCGTCCGGACAGCCGCGTCGAGCCAGTCGGGAATTGCCTCGAACAGGAAGGCCCGCGTGATCATGGCTCGCGCCTGCGCGTCGGGAATCCCGCGCGAACGCAAGTAAAAGATCGCCGCCTCGTCGAGCTGGCCGGCCGTATTGCCATGAGCGCATTGCACGTCGTCGGCGTAGATTTCAAGTTCCGGCTTGGCGAAGACCTCGGCGCCTTCCTCCAGCAGGAGCGCGTTGTGTTTCATCCGTGCGTCGGTTTTCTGGGCCTCGCGACCGACATGGAACTTGCCCTGAAAGACACCTCTCCCGCCCTTGCGGGCCGCGCCGCGAACAAGCTGACGAACGATCGCGCCTTCGGCCCTGAGATCGACCCGGCTGGTGAGGTCGGCATGCTTGCCGGCGGCCGCGAGATAGACGGCTGACATCTCCACGGTCGCGCCGGCCCCGGCGATTTCAACATCGGTTTCAATCCGCGCGAGACTTCCCCCATCCATCAGCACAAACTGCCGGAACACGGAGCGTTCCCCCAACCTGATCTTCCTGTGTGAAAGTGCGGTCTCCGCGCCGGCCTGCAGGACGATTAATGTCAGGTCGGCCCCCTCGCGAACGTCGAATTCCAGCGCCTGCACGTCCAGCGCCGCGCCGCCGAGCCGCTCGATCTCGACCGATGATTCCCCAGACGCCACGACGCGAGTGGACATCCGCCCGGCAGCCTGCGCGAGGCGCGCAATGACGTGTCTGTCGCCCTCCGCCATCGGAGGGTTGTGGCCGGCCAGCGCGGAGCGGAGATCGGTCCATCGCCACCCCTCGACCCGGCGGCTCGGCAGTTCGTCAATCGAGGTCACAGCGCCGCATCCGCGATCACGCCGTCATAGCCTTCCTTTTCCAGCCTGAACGCCAGTTCTGGTCCGCCGCTCGCCACGATCCGGCCCGACGCCAGCACATGCACGCGGTCGGGTTTTATGTAGTCCAGCAGGCGCTGATAGTGCGTGATTACCAGCATGCCGCGCGTCGGCGCGCGCAGCGCGTTGACGCCCTCGGCGACGATCCTCAAAGCATCGATGTCGAGCCCGGAATCGGTCTCGTCCAGGATCATGAAGCGGGGTTCCAGCATCATCATCTGGTAGATTTCGAGGCGCTTTTTCTCGCCACCCGAAAAGCCGACATTAAGGGGCCGGCTCAACATCTGCGGATCGATCTTCAGCGAGGCCGCAACCGTCTTCGACTTTCTCAGATAATCCGGCGCGGACATTTCGGGTTCGCCGCGCGCCTTGCGCTGGGCGTTCATGGCCGTGCGAACGAAGGTCATCACGGGCACGCCGGCGATCTCCAGCGGGTACTGGAAAGAGAGAAACAAGCCCCGAGCCGCGCGGACTTCAGGGTCAAGCCCTGTCAGATCCAGGCCGTCGAGCGTCGCCGAGCCTTGAGTAACTTCGTAGCCGGGGCGGCCGGTCAGCACATAGGAAAGCGTCGATTTGCCGGAACCATTGGGGCCCATCACGGCGTGAACCTGCCCCGCCGGAACCGACAGGGTGACGCCATTGAGAATGGCCTTGGCCAGCCCGCCGTCGGTCGAGACGCCGGCATGGAGGTTTTCGAGCTCGAGCATAGAGGTTCGGCTTCCTGGATCGGAGGTTCCTGCAACCATAGATGTGCACGACGGCCCCTCTCCGCGAGGCCGCAGAGACGTTTCGTCCCGTCCTGTTCCAAAGTCCAGTGACGGGGAGCCCCAAGGACGGATCACCTGCCACAATGTCAACTTGACCGGACCGGTCTTCCGCCTTCACGTCGCGCGACGGCGAATGAGGGCGGTCGGGACAGAATCAATGCCGG
>JAWXBJ010000030.1:0-39351 GCA_034439955.1 Alphaproteobacteria bacterium | reverse complement strand
GGACGACGCCGGCCGAAAGGCCGGAAGCACTAACTTGCCATCGCACTTCGTCGATGGATCGAACGCTTCAGCCTTGAGTTTTTCAACGGAATTGGCGGAAGCAGTCGGTCCGGATTTGAAACTGAGACACTAGCCGGCAGCCGGAGCATTTCGGCGATACCAGAGTCGCCGAAAATGCACTGGATTCGTGTTTGGTCGCGTTTTCTGACGACGAACCGGTTCCGGTCCGCCTGAAAGCGCTCTTGAGGCTAGTCCACGACCCGGCGGAAGGTGATCGCCCCCACTTCGTTGACCATGGTGTCGCGGTCAAGAAACGTGCGCGTCGTGGTGGTCAGGGGAACGCCATTGTCGTCGATCGTGAACAGGCGGAAACGCTGCTTGTCGACCGGCTCTATGCGAAACCGGCCGACCTGGGTGGATCTGTCACCCTCGACCCCGCGCACGTCGAGCCGGTTGCGCGTGAGAAAACTTCCATCTTCGCTGAACACCGCAGTGATCGCGCCCGTCACGTCACCGCTGGCGGTCTCAGCCCGCCATTCGCCGATGATCTGCCGGCTGAAGGCCTCGCCGGTCTTGGGTTTGCCGAACATCTGGTCTCCCCGATTTCCCTGCGAATGCGCCTTTTCGCCTTACCGTCAATCGTCAGGCTTCGCCGCCCTACCGCGCCGAGACGGCGCATGACAGTCTCCACGAAACTGGGCCGCCAGGAAGCAAGAGTCCATGACGCTGAGCAATGCGGGAGCGCCTTCACGGGGCGAACTCCGCCAGGGGCTGGCGCGATCCTTCCGCGATCCTTAATGGCGGCGGCAGGAATTGCGCGAGATCGCGGGCGTCAGATCCGTGCAATCTTGACGGGGATTTCGTATGTAGGGGTCGGCACCTGGAGCGCGCGCGTGGACGGCAAGCGGATACTGCTCATCATCGGCGGCGGCATCGCGGCCTATAAATCGCTGGAACTGATCCGCCTGCTGGCGAAGCAGGGCGTCGCCGCGCGCTGCATATTGACCCGTTCGGGCTCTGAATTCGTGACACCGCTCTCGGTCGCGGCCCTGTCGGGCGAAAAGGTCTTCACCGACCTCTTCAACCTGACCGACGAGGCCGAGATGGGCCATATAGAACTCTCACGCTCGGCCGACCTGGTGGTGGTCTGTCCGGCGACCGCCGACCTGATGGCCAAGGCGGCGAACGGTCTCGCCAATGATCTCGCCTCCACCGCCCTCCTGGCGACCGACAAGCCGGTGCTGATGGTTCCCGCCATGAATGTCAGGATGTGGGAGCATCCCGCGACACGCCGGAACGTGGATCGCCTCAAGGCCGACGGGGTCGCCGTCATGGAGCCGGACGAGGGCGCAATGGCCTGCGGCGAGTTCGGACCCGGGCGCCTGCCGGATCCAGAGCGCATCGCCGAACAGATCATGGGGATGCTCTTCCGGTCCGCAGGGCCGCTTGCAGGCATGCGCGCCATCGTCACCGCCGGTCCGACGCGCGAGCCGCTCGATCCGGTGCGCTATATCTCGAACCATTCTTCGGGAAAGCAGGGTTATGCGATCGCCCGGGCGCTGGCGCGGCTGGGAGCAGACGTCCGCCTCGTGACCGGCCCCACGGCCCTCCCTGCCCCTCAAGGCCTGACCACGGAAAAGGTCGAGACAGCCGTCGAGATGTTCGAAGCCGTGAAAGCGCAGATGCCGGCCGACATCTTCGTCTCGGTCGCCGCCGTCGCCGACTGGCGTCCCGCCTTGCGGGCCGACACCAAACTGAAACTGAAAGGCGCGACCGAGGACGGCGTCTCGCTCCAGCTGGTGGAAAACCCGGATATCCTCAAGCGCATCGCCGCCCGCAAGAAGGACCGCCCGGGCCTCGTTATCGGCTTCGCGGCCGAAACCAACAACGTCGAGGCCAACGCCAGAGCCAAGCTCGTCCGCAAGGGATGCGACTGGATCGTCGCCAACGACGTCTCGGGTGACGTCATGGGCGGAGACGACAATGAGATCCTGCTGGTGACGCGAGAGGGAATTGAGCGCTGGCCTCGCATGGACAAGATGAACGTGGCCCGGCGCCTGGCCGACCGGATCGCCGGGGCCTGCCGCGACCCCCTGGCGCCCGCTTCCTCCCGCGCGGCGGAATAGCGCGGCGTCCCGCAATGGCGATCCCGGCCGCCTGCGCCTACCTAAGCAGAATCTTCCGAACCGCTGCACGAGCAGGTTCGTCGCGAGGCCAGCGGCATGATCCGGCACATCGTCTTTTTCAGCCTCAAGGACCGCTCGCAGACCGACGTTGTGGTCGCGGACCTGTCGCGGCTGGGAGACATTCCGGGATCGACGACGTTCGAGGTTCGCATCAATCAGAAGGCCGACCAGATCGGCAACGAGATCGACATTGTCGTCTATGGCGAGTTTCCCAGCCTTGCCGCGCTCCGGGCCTACAAGCAGCATCCCATCTATGAAGCAACGACCCGCGCGGTGCGGCCCCTCCGCGAACTGCGCTTCGCCGCAGACATCGAGACGTAAACAGGAGACCCATATCCGTCGCCGCGTCCATTGGACAGGATCGCGACAGGGCGCAAACGATTTGCGGGCATCAACCAGGTCGGGAATCGTGCTCTACACTCTTAATGAGAGACGGATTCACGCTCTCGGGGAATCGCACTGCTGGAGATCGCTGTCCTGGACGCCGTGATGATACGAGTCGTGACCCTGCCGCATTTCGACGGATTGTCGCTGCCGGCCTATGAGACCGACGGGGCGGCGGGCATGGACCTCCGCGCCGCCCTGCCGGCAGACATGCCCATAACGCTCGATCCCGGACGTCGCGCGCTCATCCCGACGGGGCTCGCCATCGCCCTGCCCGAAGGCCACGAGGCGCAGGTCCGTCCGCGCTCCGGGCTGGCGGTGAGGCACGGGGTGACCTGCCTCAATTCTCCGGGCACGATCGACGCCGATTATCGCGGCGAGGTGAAGGTGATCCTGATCAATCTCGGGCAGGAGCCTTTCATCGTCCGGCGCGGCGAACGCATCGCACAGATGGTGATCGCGCCGGTAACGCGGGGCGTCTTCGAGGTTGTGACCGAACTGGGCGACACCGGACGGGGCGGCGGCGGATTCGGCTCGACCGGGCGCTGAGGCTGTTGAACCCCGCGCTCCGGAAGATCACCCCTGCAACTCCAGGGCGGGTGGAACCATGTCGGCCAACAGATAGTGCTCGCTGTCCTCGACCGTCTGGAGCGGTCCGAAATTGAACGCAGAGCGGTCGATGATGATGTCGCGGGGCCTGAGCCTGCGCGACAGCTCCAGACCCTCCAGCGACCGGCAGCGCGAAAACGCCACATACGCCTGGCCATGCGCGAACATGCCATTGTCGAAATCGATGTGCACGCGATCGAGCGTCATTCCCTGGCTCTTGTGGATCGTCACCGCGTAGGCAAGGCGAAGCGGCAGCTGCTTGAACGATCCGATTACCGAGCGCGAGACGGAGTTGGCCTTGACGTCGAAATCATAACGGAATTTTTCCCAAGCCTGCTGTGCGACGCGGTGGGTCTCCTTGCCGATCTGGACGAAGGCGTCGCTGTCGCCCAGCGCCGTGACCGTTCCGAGCGACCCGTTGACCCACCGCCCCGAAGGATCGTTGCGGATCATCATGACGCGCGCGCCCGTCTTGAGTTCGAGGATTTCCTCGGTCGGAAATGCCTTGGCCTCGAACTGGCCTTCCAGCACGGCCGAATAGCCTTTCGCTTCGCCTGGCAGTTCGGACAGTCGCTTCTGGTTGATACGCCAGGCTGCGGCGTTGTTGGGCGTCAGCACCACATGGGTGAGGCTTGCTTCGGCCGGCTTCCGGTCGGTGACACGGCTCGCCAGCACCTCTTCGTCCAGAAGGCTGAGCCGACCGTTTCGCAGCGCGTTGAGGATACGGATGAAACCCTCGTCCTCCTGGCGGAAGACGCGCTTCAGGGCCGCGAGCCGAAATCGCGCGGCCGCAAAGGCGGGCGCCCGAAAGAACCACGGACCGCCATAGCTCGCCTCCAGTATGTGCTCGACATCGTCGCCAACGACCGGCGGCAGCTGGTGGAGGTCGCCTGTCAGGATCATGCGCACGCCGCCGAAAGGACGCTTGTCGCCGCGATTGAGCCTGAGGGCGTTGTCGATCGCCTGCATCATGTCCGAGCGCACCATCGACACCTCGTCGATCACCATCGTCTCGATCGAGCGCACAAGCCGCTGATTGCGCAGCTTCTTCGCGTCGGCGCCGTCGAGCAGCCGGGGCGGGAAGTTGAAGAAGGAATGGATGGTCTGGCCGCCGACATTGACCGCCGCGAGACCGGTCGGGGCAAGCACGACGGCCTTGTCCTTCTCGGCGGCGATCAGCTGGCGCAGGAGCGTCGTCTTGCCCGTGCCCGCGCGTCCCGTGAGGAAGATATTGCGCCGCTGGCCAAGAATGTCGGCGACAAGGGGGGCATAGACGTTCGACACGGTCATTGAGACTGGCCTACCAGCCGATCAATTCGCCCGACCCGCCCTGCTCGGCCGGGATCGGCTGGAAGCGGCCTGTTGGAACGAGCGACGTCACCCCGCCGCACGGGCATTGAACATCCATGTCGGCCATGATTGTTGATCCTGAAGGACGAGGGGTCCGCGAACATGAGTCTAACCCCCGAGCAGCTCGAACGCTACGCCCGCCACATCATGTTGCGGGAGGTGGGCGGCGTCGGTCAGCGACGACTGCTCGACGCGTCGGTGGCGCTGGTGGGCCTCGGGGCGCTCGGCGGGCCGGCCGCGCTTTATCTGACGGCCGCCGGCGTCGGCCGACTGATCCTGATTGATGACGACCATGTCTCGCTCTCCAACCTGCAAAGGCAGGTCCTCTTTCGCACCGAGGATGTCGGCGGTCTGAAGGTCGGGGTTGGCAAACGCGCGCTCGACGCCCTCAATCCGGGGTGCCGGATCGTGGCTGTCGCCGCGCGACTCGCATCCGGGAATGCGCGCGATCTGCTGGCCGGCGCCGATCTTGTCGTCGACGGCTCCGACAGTTTTCTTACCCGCTTCGCGACCAACCGGGCCTGTTACGACCTCGGCGTCCCGCTTGTCTCCGGCGCTGTCGGCCGCTGGAGCGCGCAGGCGTTCGTGTTCAAGGCGGGCCTCACCAAAGGCCGTCCCGCCGCCGACCGGCTACCCTGCTATCGCTGTTTCGTACCGGACGCGCCGGAAGACGCCGAAACCTGCGCGGCCGTGGGCGTCGTTGGACCGCTTACAGGACTTGTCGGAGCGCGCATGGCGCTGGAGGCCGTGAAGGAAATCGCGGGCGCAGGCGAGAGTCTCGCAGGCAGGTTGTGGCTATTCGACGGCCTCTCGGGCGAAGAACGCACCATCGCCCTGCCCGCCGATCCGGCCTGCCCGGTCTGCGGGGATCCTGCACGTGAGGGCTTAGTCTGCGGAGTTCAAGAATGAGCAACGTCCAGCGCCTGCGCGCCATTCTGGGCGGGTCGGCCGGCAATCTGGTCGAATGGTATGACTGGTTCGCTTACGCGTCCTTCTCCCTCTATTTCGCGCCGGTCTTCTTCCCTCAAGGGGACCAGACCTCGCAGCTGCTGCAGACCGCCGCCGTCTTCGCTGTCGGTTTCTTTGCGCGTCCGGCGGGCGCCTGGCTGATGGGTCTCTATGCCGACCGGGCCGGACGGCGCGCCGCCATGACCATTTCGGTCGCCCTCATGTGTTTTGGATCGCTGGTGATCGCCGTGACGCCCGGCCACGCCGTCATCGGCGGCGCCGCGCCCATCATCCTCATCTGCGCGCGCATCCTGCAGGGGCTTTCGGTCGGCGGCGAATACGGAGCCAGCGCGACCTACCTCTCCGAGGTAGCCGGCAAGGCGCGGCGCGGGTTCTGGTCGAGTTTCCACTATGTGACGCTGATCATGGGCCAGCTACTGGCGCTCGGCGTCCTCATCCTGCTTCAGCGCACCATGGACCCGGCCGCTCTCGGCGACTGGGGCTGGCGCATTCCCTTTTTCATCGGCGCGGGGCTCGCCGTCGTCGTTTTCTGGATCCGCCTTGGACTACAGGAGAGCAAATCGTTCGAGACCGCCCGGGAAGAAGGCGCGGCACGTTCACAATCGCGCTTGCTTTTCCTCACCTACCCAAAAGAGACCCTGATGATCATGGGCCTCACCGCGTCGGGCTCACTCTCCTTCTATGCATACACCACCTACATGCAGAAATACCTCGTCAACTCCGCCGGCTTCAACAAGAACGCCGCGACCGAGATCACTGCCGCCGCGCTCATCTGTTTCATGCTGGCGCAACCGGCGATGGGCTGGTTCTCCGACAAGCTCGGCCGCAAGCGCATGCTGGTCGGCGCTTTCGGGGTGGGAGCGCTGATGGCCTGGCCTGTGTTCACCGGCATCGCCGGGGCGGGCGGGGCGACGACCGCCTTCGCGATCCTCTTCGGCGCGCTGCTGGTCCAATCCGCCTACACGTCGATCAGCGCTGTGATCAAGGCGGAGCTGTTTCCGACCCATGTGAGAGCCTTGGGCGTGGCGCTCCCCTATGCGCTGGCCAACGCGATGTTCGGAGGCACGGCCGAATATGTCGCCCTGTGGTTCAAGTCGATCGGCGCAGAATCAGGGTTCTTCATCTATGTCTCGGCGATGTCGGCCATCGCCTGCGCCGTCGCAATCTCGATGCGCGATACACGACTGAAGAGCGCGATCCTCGAGGATTGACGCCAACCGGATCGCAACCGTCCCCCGTCGTGCTATAAAGAAGCCATGACGACAACACTGACGCGCGGAGGAGAGGGGCTTGATCGGCGTGGATTCTCCTTCGCCGACATCGAGGCCATGCTGGAAGCGGACATTCTGAACCCCGACGAGAAGTTCGAGCTGATCGATGGGGAGATCGTGCCGATGAACGCCCAGAACATGCCGCACATGATGTGGAAGTCCCGGATCAATCGCTGGTTCGTTTACCATCTGCCCAAGACGCTGGTTCTGGTTCCGGAAGCCACGCTGCGCCTTATCGACAAGCCGCGGGCCAACACGTTCGAGACGGACCTCCTGATCTTTCAGCCCGAGCCGGAGGCGACCGCCATACGGGCGCCGATGGTTCGGCTGGCGATCGAAGTGGCGGACACTTCGATCACTCGCGACGCGGCGATCAAGGCGCCACGCTACGGCAAGGCGGGTGTCGTGGAGCTTTGGGTGGTGGATGTGGTCGAGCGCCGCACGATCCGGCATCGCCAGCCGGGCGCCTCCGGCTATGACGACATCGAGACCATCGACTTCTCCGACGCGATCGCGCCCCTATTCGATCCGTCCCTTGTCCTGCGGTTGGCTGATCTGGAAGATTCATAGTGTCGAGCGCGTAGATCAAGGGCGACGCATTCCATCGATCCGGCGCGTCGAGCTACTTCCCCTTGAGCTCCCCATAGATCACCGTGACGTAGGCGTCGTCCTTGATGAAGCCGCCGCCGAAGGTCGGCGTCCATCGCGCCAGAGGCTTGGCGGCGATCGCCATCGCCAGCGTGTCGCCCGCCTTGACGCGCGCCTCGACCGCCGCCCGCGCGCCCTCGTGCATGGCGAGCGTCGATTCGAGATCGGCCTTGGTCGCGAGTTCGCCATGGCCGGGAATGATCTTCGTGTTGGGGCCTGCGATCGCGAGCGCCGTCCTGACCGCTGCGATGAATCCGACCTGCGTGCCGCCAGAGGCCGCATCGACGAAGGGATACCAGCCCTTCATGTAGATATCGCCCATGTGGAGCACGTCGGCCTCGACGAAATGCACGATGACGTCGCCATCCGTGTGCGCCGCGGCCACCTTGGTGGCGCGAATGGTCTGTCCATTGAGATGGAAATCAATACCGGTCGCGAACGTGACGACAGGCCAGGCCGCACGTGGCTGGGCGGCGCCGCCCCGGCTGGTCGAGGCGATTTCCCCGGTCAGGCGCTTGCGGACATTCTCGTGCGCGAAAACCGTCGTTCCCGCCGTCTGGAACACCGCGTTGCCGCCGGCGTGATCGCCATGCCAATGCGTGTTGACCAGGAATTTCGGAGCGTCGCCGGTCATCTGCTCGATTTTCGCCAGATTGGCGCTGGCGTTGGTCGCGTACTGGTCGTCGATCATGAAGGCGCCGTCGGGTCCAACCAGAAGGCCCAGATTGCCGCCCTGCCCCATCAGCATCGAAACGCCGGATCCAAGATCGACCACACGGGCGAAAGCCTGGGAATTCGGGGCTGGCGGAGAGGCTGGCTGCGGGGCGGCGGGCGCCGGAGGGGCTGCGGCCACGGGAGCTTGGACCGCAGGACCGGGGGCGGCAGGCGCCGCGACAGGCGCATCCATCGATGTGGCGCAGGCCGAAAGTGCGGCGACGCCCAATCCCGCGACAGCGCCAAGCAGATGTCTCATGGAATCCTCCCGACGCGCCTTGCCGGCGCCCCCAGGAAAGTGGGCCGGAAAGTGGCATCAGTTCAAGCGGAATTCGAGAGCCGGGAAACAGAATTCCCTGGCCGCGAGGGCCTGTGTTCAACTTCAGTCATTGCGTTCCGCCGCGATACAGGCCCCGCCGTCGAAGGACACCTGCTCGACCCGGAGGGCGGACGACAGGACGAAGCGCGTCGCGCACGGGCTCTGGCTGGACGTCGGCGGCTGCCAGACAGGAAAGCTTTCGGTGATTGTCTCGGTCCGCTGCATGCCATCCCTGTCCGTCAAGGTGCGGCTCACCTCCCTCGTTTCATCCCGGTAATAGCCGGCGGTTTCGAAGACGACCGACCGATCGTAGGACCACATGACGCGGCCGTCCGAAAGATCTGTGCGGGCGTCGGGCGGACCCCAGGCAATCAGGAGATCGTCACCCGCCCGCCCCTGCCATTCGCCCATCTGCTGGCGATAGCCTTCGGCGGTTTCGCAGGCAGCGAGCGAGGCCAGCGCGACAATGGCGACTGCAACCGCCCGGATAGCCATGAACCCCTCCTTCGACATCCCTGATGCGACACTTGCCGGCGCCGACTGAATGATGACTGAACGGACGGGCCTACAGCATCGCCGGGATAACGCGGTCCGGCGGCTTGTGGCCGTCGATGAAAGTCTTGATGTTGATGATCACCTTCTCGCCCATGTCGATGCGGCCTTCCAGCGTAGCTGAGCCCATGTGCGGCAGCAGCACGACATTCTTGAGGACGCGAAGCTTGGGATTCACGACGGGCTCGTTCTCGTAAACGTCGAGACCCGCCCCAGCGAGTTCGCCCGCCTCCAGCGCGCGGATCATGGCGGCTTCGTCAATGATCTCGCCGCGCGCCGTGTTCACCAGATAGGCGTCAGGCTTCATGAGCTTGATCCGGCGGGCCGAGAGCAGGTGAAAGGTCGCCGGCGTGTGCGGACAGTTCACCGACACGATGTCCATGCGCGACAGCATCTGGTCGAGACTGTCCCAGTAGGTCGCCTCCAGCGCCTCGGCGGTCGCCGCCCGCACGGGCTTGCGGTTGTGGTAATGGATCTGCAGGCCGAACGCCTTGCCGCGCTTGGCCACGGCCTGGCCGATGCGACCCATGCCGATGATGCCGAGCCGCTTGCCATGAATGCGCCGGCCCAGCATCCACGTCGGCGTCCAGCCGGTGAACTGTCCCGATTGCAGCGCGGCCGCTCCGTCGAGAATGCGCCGCGGCACTGCGAGGATCAGGGCCATCGTCATGTCGGCTGTGTCCTCGGTCAGGACGCCGGGCGTATTTGTGACGGTAACGCCACGGGAGACCGCAGACTGCACGTCGATATTGTCGACCCCGGCGCCGAACTGCGCGATCAGCCTCAGCCGCTCCCCCGCCCTCGCCAGCACCCGCCCGTCGATCTTGTCGGTCACGGTTGGCACCAGAACGTCACAGCGGCTGGCGGCGTCGGCCAGCTGGTCGAGCGACATCGGGGCGTCCGTGGTGTTGAGTTCGGTGTCAAAGAGCTCGCTCATGCGCGTCTCGACCGGCTCAGGTAGCCGTCGCGTGACGATGACTTTCACCTTGGTGCGTGGCATCGGCGTTCCTCGAAGCGGGCGCGAGGGTGGGCCCTCGTCGCCATAAGGGGGTCTGGCGCCGCCTCGATCCGGAAGGCCGGCCAAGCTGCAATGCACAGTCCCTGATCCGCTGTAGCAAAGCGCAGCCGCCGGGCCAACCAATGCGCCCGACTTATCCGACCGCTTTTGCGCGGAGTGGCTCGCCCGGCGCGCGAATCGGGCAATTTACGCCTGCCGGTTAAGCGGGCTTTCACCGTCACGTGCTTGGCTGGATCTCGAACCCTTGCAGCCCGGGCCAGGATTTCGCCTTGAGAAGCCTTTGCCTCCGCCTCGCCGCACTGGTCCTTTGCGCTCCTCTCCTTGGCCCGGGGACAGAGACGGCTGCCGCCCGGGAGCCGCCCAAGCTGGGCGAGTTCAAGGCCCACGCTGCCGGCGAACTCAAGTCCCGCCTCAGTGACTTTTCCGGCATGCCGGTGCCGCGCTACTCCAGTCTCCGCTATGACAAGGTCAACGGCCGCGCCGGGCCCAGCCTCGATTACCCGGTGGAGTGGAGCTATGAACGCCAGGGTCTTCCCGTTGTCATCATCCGCGAAAGCCAGGAATGGCGGAAAATACGCGACCCGATGGGCGACGAGGTCTGGGTCAACAAGAGCCAGCTCGCGGCCGAGCGCACGGCCATGACGACCAGACCGGGCGCTATCCATCGCCAACCTGACAGGCGCTCCGGCGTCGTCGCCAGCTATCTGGCAGGCGGGGTCGTGGCCTTGGGCCGATGCGAGCTGGGCTGGTGCGTGGTTGAGGCGGAGGGCCGCGAAGGCTGGGTCGGCCAGGCCGATCTCTGGGGAGCTGACGACCACGGCGGGCTCGCCGGGCATCCGTAGATCGATGTGCTGCGCGCAATGGAACGCCAACAAGGCGTTCCAGACCCTTGGAACAATTCATCCCGGCGCCAAATGGAGACATTGAAGACGAGCTGATCCAGGGCTCCGTCCGCGCCCTTGAGCCTCGGCGCCGGGGCGTGCTAACGGGCCTCTTCCCCGAGGCAGGAGCATCGATGTCGCACGCCCCCAAGGCATCATACGATTATGACGACCTGCTTCGCAGCGGCCGCAGCGAGCTGTTCGGGCCCGGCAACGCGCAATTGCCAACCCCTCCCATGCTGATGCTCGACCGGATCACCCATATCGACGTCGATGGAGGAGCGCACAAGCGCGGCCACATCGTTGCGGAACTCGATGTTCGTCCCGATCTCTGGTTCTTTCAGTGCCACTTCCCGGGCGACCCCGTGATGCCGGGCTGCCTCGGGCTCGACGCGATGTGGCAATTGGTGGGCTTCTGGCTCGGCTGGTCCGGCTCGCCCGGCAGGGGACGCGCCCTTGGCGTCGGCGAGCTGAAACTAGCCGGTCAGGTGATGCCGGATTCGAAACTGGTGCGCTACGAGATAGACATAAGGCGGGCGATTCGGTCGAAACTTGTGATGGGCATCGCCGACGGAACCGTGTCGCTCGACGGAAAGAAAATCTACGAGGCCCGGGATATGAAGGTTGGCCTGTTCAAACCAACCACGTAGCATTTGCGGACCGTGAAACGCGCCTGCGGGCGCATGAGGAGACGCGCCGAAATGGCCATGCCTGACTTCCAAGCGCCAGACCTTCGCCGGGTGGTGGTCACTGGAATGGGAATCGTGTCGTCCATCGGCGATTCGATCAAGGAAGTGACCGAGAGCCTGAAGAACGGCGTCTCCGGGATATCCTTCTCGCAACAATACGCCGACATGGGTTTCCGCTCGCAGGTCGTGGGAAAGCCCAAGGCCGACCCCGCCGACCACATCGACAAACGCGCCCTGCGCTTCATGGGCGATGGCGCCGCCTGGTGCCACATGGCGATGAGCCAGGCGATCGCCGACGCGGGTCTGGGGGAGCGCGACATCACCAATCCCCGCACCGGCCTTATCGTCGGAACCGGCGGACCCTCGACGCGCGCCATCGTCGCCGCAGCCGACGCCACCCGGGAAAAAGGCACGCGCCGCATCGGACCGTTCGCTGTTCCCAAGGCGATGTCGTCCACCGCCTCGGCGACGCTTTCGACGCTGTTCCGGATTCTCGGCGTCAACTACTCGATCAGCTCAGCCTGCACGACCTCCCTGCACTGCATGGGCGCCGCCGCCGAACAGATCCAGTGGGGCAAGCAGGACGTGATGTTCGCCGGCGGCGGAGAAGAACTGGACTGGACCCTCTCCGCCCTGTTCGACGGCATGGGCGCCATGTCGTCGAAATACAATTCCGAGCCGCATCGCGCATCGCGCGCCTATGACAAGGACCGCGACGGCTTCGTCATCGCCGGCGGCGCCGGCATGGTGGTGCTGGAGGAATACGAACACGCCAGGAAACGCGGCGCGACCATCTATGGCGAGATCGTCGGCTATGGCGCGACGTCGGACGGGCATGACATGGTCGCCCCGTCGGGGGAGGGCGCCGTGCGCGCCATGCAGCTGGCGCTCAGGACGGCAGGACGTGCGCCGGACTATCTGAACCCTCACGCCACCTCGACGCCCGTAGGCGACGTCAAGGAGTTGGAGGCGGTGCGGCGGGTGTTCGGCCAGCAGGCGTCCGACCAGCCGCTGATCTCCGCCACCAAGTCGATGACCGGCCATTGTCTGGGCGGGGCGGGCGTGCAGGAAGTGATCTACTCCCTGCTGATGATGAAGGAGCGGTTCGTCGCGCCCTCGATCAACATCGACAATCTCGATCCCCTCGCCTACGGCGTCAACATCATCAGGGAAGCCCGCGACGCGGTGATCGACCTCATCATGTCGAACTCGTTCGGCTTTGGCGGCACCAACGGCTCGATCGCCGTGGCGAAGGTCTGACAACGTCGCCTCCCTTGACGTCACGCGCGGACACTCCAAACGCCGCGATGATGAGGGCCGCCCGCAAATAAAGTGTCCGAAGTCTCGCCCGGAGTCATCCGACATGGCGAACGCGGCGTAAACCTCGTAAGCAGACTTAGTCTTTTTGTCTTACGGGCGGATCCATGCGAATTTTAGTGCTTTCCATCGCCAGCGGCCTCTTTAGCTCGGCGGCGATGGCCCAGGCCAACGCTCCTGACTTCGGCAAAGACAAGGAGCGGTCAGCGGACAGCGTCATAATCGTAGGCCGGACCCTGAATTTGGTCGGCGAGGCCGTTTCGGCGTCAGAGGGCTCGATCGGCCAATCCGACCTGGCTGACCGACCTCTCCTGCGCAGCGGCGATCTGCTGGAATTCGTTCCGGGCCTCGTGGCGACGCAGCACTCGGGCAGCGGCAAGGCCCAGCAGTACTTCCTGCGCGGCTTCAACCTTGACCATGGCACCGACTTCGCCACCTCGGTGGACGCCATGCCGGTGAACATGCGCACCCATGGTCACGGGCAGGGGTGGACCGATGTCAATTTTCTGATCCCGGAAGCCGTTGAGGAGCTGACTTACCGCAAGGGCACCTACTATCCCGAGGTCGGCGACTTCTCCTCGGCCGGGTCCGCCCGTTTCCACATCGCCGACCGCGTCGGCTCAGGCCTTGCCGAGCTTACCGCCGGATCGTTCGGATATGTGCGCGGCGTCGCGGTCAATTCGGTCGCAGTCGGCGCGGGCGACCTGCTTTACGGCGTCGAGCTACAGGCATTTGACGGACCGTGGGACGATATCGAGGAGAATGTCGAAAAAGTCAGCGGGGTTCTCCGCTACAGCTTCGACATTGGCGGCGGACGCGCGCACGCGATGGTCATGGGTTACGACAACAGTTGGAACTCGCACGACCAGATCCCGCAGCGCGCCGTCGATCAGGGCCTGATCAGCGCCTTCGGTTCGCTTGACACGACAGTTGGCGGCGAGGCGTCGCGCTACAGCCTGTCAACCGGATGGAACGGTCCCGCGCTGGGCGGGCAATTGGACGTCGCGGCCTACGTCATCGATTCGAGCCTCGATCTGTTCTTGAACTTTACCTATTTCCTCGACAATCCGGTCGATGGCGACCAGTTCGAGCAGGTCGATGACCGGCAGGTCTACGGGTTCGACGCCGCGCAACAGTGGGATCTGGGCCGCAGCCGAATTCGCGTGGGCGCGCAGGGTCGCTATGACGATATCGGTCAGGTTGCGCTCTTTCACACAAAGGCGAGGGATCGCCTGTCCACGGTTCGGGATGACGATGTCGGCGAGAGCAGCATCGGTATATTCGCATCGCATGAATACCGCTTCAGCGAGCAGTTTCGCAGCTATCTCGGCCTTCGGTATGACTATTACGATTTCGACGTCCTGTCGCGCTCGCTGGCCGTGAATTCGGGCGAGGCGGACGACGCAACGCCCTCGCTCAAGGCGAGCCTCATCTACAGGCCGCTCGATCCGCTCGAATTCTACGCCAGCTATGGCCAGGGCTTTCACTCCAACGATGCGCGAGGAACGACCATACGGATCGATCCCGTCACCGGCGATCCGGCGCTGCCGGTCGATCCCCTTGTCGATTCCGAAGGCGCCGAACTGGGCGCGCGCCTTCACGTCAACGACCGGATTCAGGCGACCGCCGCGCTCTGGACCCTGCGTCTCGACTCGGAACTTCTGTTCGTGGGCGATGCCGGCAATACCGAGGCCGGACGACCAAGCGAGCGCACAGGCGTCGAGGCGGGCATCTACTATTTTGCATCCGACAATCTTAGCGGCGATTTCGAGGTCTCCTACAGCGACGCCAAGTTCACGGACAACGATCCGGCGGGAGAAAAAATAGCCGGATCAATCCCTCTGGTCATCAGCGGCGGCATCACCGCCAAGACCGATTCCGGCTATGTCGCGACCTTGCGAGCGCGGTATTTCGGGTCCTACCCCCTGATAGAAGATGACAGCGTCGAGTCCGATGGTTCAACGGTCCTCAACCTGCGCCTGGGCAAGACATGGGGACCGATCGGCTTGTCGCTGGACGTTCTCAACCTGCTCGACAGCGACGATCACGATATCGACTACTACTACGCGTCGAGACTTCCCGGGGAGCCTGCCGCCGGCGTCGACGACATTCATTTCAACGTCTTTCAAAAACGCAGCTTCAGGGCGAACCTGCGCTACACGTTCTAAAGTTTCACGTCTGGGTATGTGGAATGCGTCGCTTTGTCGGGGCGCGGTATCGTTGCCCACATCGGCTGCGGTGTGAGCCCTATCCGTGAACAGGCGTCAGGTGGGAGTCGCCATGCGAATGGCCGGACCCCTTTGCGTGAATATCATCATGATGGTGATGGTCCGGTTTCACTTCGATAATGTTGACATGGCCGTTGCGTACGCCCCGTTCGGCCTGGATCGAGTAAACAAAGGCGCGAACATCAGCGACCCGCCCCTTCAGCATGACCGTCTCCAGGCAGTCGTCATGATTGAGGTGAACGTGGGCGGTCGCGATCACCAGATCATGATGATCGTGCTGCATCTGGGTCAGCCGCCCCGCCATTCCCCGTTCGTGATGATTGTAGACATAGGACAGATTGGCCACGCAATGGCCCTCGTTCGCTTCGAGGCGAAAGTGTCCCAAAGCGTCTCTCAGCACGTCGCGCACCGCTTCCGACCTGCTCTGATACCCGCGTTGACGCACCAACGTGTCGAAATCGTGAGCCAGGGCGTCATCGATCGAAATCGTCACGCGCTGCATTCGTCCTGCTCCGTGTATAGGGGCGTCCCCGGTGGCTGCGCTCCGCTGATATAAGCCTCGCCCATCAGGAACGGCAATTGTCTTCGAGTGAGCGCCGAAAGCCCCGCCAGGCGTCACGGCGCGCCGGTCTGGCCGCGCCCGCCTTGACGTACCCACACCTCCCCCCTACCCCGGCCCGTGACCCTTGCGAGGAGCGACACCCATGTCCGACTGGAGCTTTCCCAAGGGCGACCTGATGGCCGGCAAGCGCGGCCTCGTCATGGGCGTCGCCAACGACAGGTCGATCGCCTGGGGAATTTCACAACAGCTCGCTGCGCAGGGCGCCGAGCTGGCCTTCACCTATCAGGGCGAGGTGCTGGAAAAACGCGTGCGGCCGCTGGTCGAATCGATCGGCATGCCGACCATGATCCCGGCCGACGTCGCCAATGACGCCGAGATGGACGCCGCCTTCGCGCTGCTGAAATCCAGGTTCGGAACCATTGATTTCCTGGTCCACGCCATCGCCTTCGCGGGCAAGGACGAGCTTCAGGGCTCTTTCGTGGAAAACACCACGCGGGAAGGGTTTCGCCGCGCCATGGACATTTCGGTCTTCTCCTTTGTCGACGCCGCCAGACGCGCCTCGGCCCTGATGCCCGATGGCGGGTCGATCGTGACCATGACCTATCTGGGCGCCGAGCGCGTCATGCCCTCTTACAATGTCATGGGCGTCGCAAAAGCAGGGCTCGAAGCCGCCACGCGTTATGCGGCGCGCGACCTGGGTCCCAAGGGCATTCGCGTCAACGCCATCTCGGCAGGCCCGATGCGCACGCTTGCGATGGCGGGTATCAAGGGGGGCAAGCAGCTGATGAGCACCGGGCGCGACTGGTCGCTTCTGAAAGAAGACACCTCGATGGAGGGCGTCGCCGGCTGCGCGCTTTACCTGCTCTCCCCTCTCGGCCGGTCGATCACGGGCGAGATCGTGCATGTCGATGCTGGCTTCCACATTGTCGGCGTGCCCGACAGCGCGGAGACTTCGGGCTCGTGATCAGCGCGAGTCGGCCGACGACAGGACGAGAAGCCGGCCATCTTCCGCCGTGGCGACGCTGACCGCTTCGGCGACCCAACCTTCCGGCGAGGTGAGGGCGAGGATCGCTCCATAGGCCGTCCCCGCCAGAACGGCCGTGCAGCCGGCCACCACCACGATCTCCCGCAATAGCCGCGATCTCAATCCCCATCGTCCGTGTGTATCGGTCTGGTCCAGACGCATCATGCGCGCTCTCCACCCGTTCTCGAAAACGGCGCGCGGAAACCGCTCGCCTCGAGTGTCGCCGTGCGGAAAAACGCTTTTCCGCACGTCCCGTCACTGCGGGTCGAAGGGGAGGATGGCCATTTATCTGCTGAAGCAGGCCGGCTCTTGAAGGCAAGCTAGCCTATCGGAGCGTTTATCACAACTCTGTGATCGCAAGGGTCACTGAGCCGGGGGCGGAGCGCCGGTGACCGGCGTAGTGATCTCGGCAGCGGTCCCGTCTCGCTGGCCTTCCTCGGAGTTGGTAGAGGTTGCGACCATTACGGCGAAGGCCGTGGCGACGAGCAGGATGGATACAGCCAACACGATAAGCATCCCCCGGACGTTCTGGCCCTGTTTCGCCTCTGCGCCCGTGACCTTGGGCCCAGGCTCGACATTCTCGACAATAGGTCCGGCCATCAAACTCTCCTGTGAGGCAACCGAACGTGTCGCATCCGCTCGTGTTCCGGACAGCTTCAGGAGCAAACGCCCATTGCCTGCAGCCGCGCCCAGACCGGCGCGACCAGCCGTTCGACGGCGACGCCGCTGGGAGAATCGCCGGCGAAGGCCGGCGCGCCCTCATCGGCGATCACGAGGTCGCACTCATACCTGGCGGGTTGGGTGAAGCGCTGGTGCGAGGCGCGGACGAAACGCAGATACTGCTGGATCACGCCCTCTGAAGCACGGGCGCGCTCGGCCCGGTCGCGGCGGATGCGCCGGATCAGCCTCAAATCGTCGCTGGTGTCGACGAACACTGTCAGATCGAACAGCTTCTGATCGGCCCGGTCCGACAAAACATGCAGCCCCTCCACGATGATGACGGGGCGAGGAGCAATGTGATGCACGGCGCCCGGGCTGCGTTCATGAACGGCGAAATCATACACAGGCTGGTCGATCCCCCGCCCCGCACGCAGGTCGATCAGGTGCGCCCGGAACAGCGACATTTCCTTCGACGCGGGATCGTCGAAATTGATCGTCTTCTCGATCTGCTCGTTCGACCATCCGACCACGCTCGGAGAATGGGCGGCGCGGGGAAGGTAATAGTTGTCCTCGGTAACAAGCGCGCTTTGTGCCTCGCCCAGCCGATCATGCAAGGCGCGCGAAAGGGTCGTCTTGCCCGACCCCGACCCGCCCGTGATGGCGATCATGAAGGTCTTCGCCATGAAACGCCGTCCCTATTCGTCGCCCGCGCCGATGGGCTTGTCGACGAGATCGCGGCGCACCCGCGGCGAGGCCAGCAATTCGTCGATCCGCCGCGCCTCGTCATAACTGTCGTCCGGCAGGAAGCGAAGGATCGTGGCGTATCGCAGGTCCACCTCGCGCGCGACCCGCCCGCGCAGAAAGGCCGCCGCCCGGTTGAGCGCTGCTGCCGTTGGCGCCATGTCGCCACCGCCCAGCGGAGCGCAGAAGGCGGTCGCGTGCTTGAGGTCGGGAGAGACGCGCACCTCGGAGATCGTGATCGATTTGCCCTTGAGGTCGGGGTCGCCGAACTCCTCGCGCGCCAGTATGTCCATCAGCGCGTGCCGGATCAGTTCCCCGGCGCGCAACTGTCTTTGAGAAGGCGGTTTCATCGGCGTGAGAAACGGCTGGCGGATGGCGATGTCAAGAACGCGGGGCGGACAGCCGATAGTCGCGTCTCGATGGTCACGTCGTTTTTCCGGCTCCGGCGCTTTCCGGATAGGCTAGAGCAACCTTCGATCGATCCGGATCGACCGATCCCGATCAATCGAAGAAAGTTGCTCTGGCTTCACGGGTTTAGAGACTGATTCAGCGATCGACCTGCTCCAGGTCGATCGCATCAGGCTCTAGCTCTGGGCGTTAAAGGATGGACGCCATGCTGAACGCCATGCCCGCGCACGAAGAACTTTATGCCGCGATCGTGCGCCGCGATCCGGATCTCGACGGCGTCGTCTATGTCGGCGTCAAGACCACCGGCGTCTTCTGCCGGCCGGTCTGTCCCGCCCGCACGCCGCTGTCGAAAAACATTGTCTTCTTCGCCTGTCCGGAAGACGCGCAATCCGCCGGCTTCCGCGCCTGCAAGCGCTGCCGCCCGCTGGACGATCCCGACGCCCCGAGCGCCATGCTCGACACGCTGCTCGCCCTTGTCGAGACGGACCCGTCGCGCCGCTGGAGCGAGGAGGACCTGCGCGGGATGGGCGTCGAACCCGCCACCGCCCGGCGCCAGTTCCAGAAGCGGTTCGACATGAGCTTCTCGCAATACGCCCGCGCCCGGCGTCTGGGCCATGCCTTCCACACCCTTCGAAAGGGAGACAGCGTGATCGAGGCTCAACTCGATGCCGGTTTTGACTCAAGCTCCGGCTTCCGCGATGCGTTCTCGCGCCAGTTCGGCGATGCGCCCAACAAGTCCCGCGAGGCGCGCGCCTTCGCCATCGACTGGATCGACACGCCGCTGGGACCAATGTTCGCCATCGCCGACGACACGCACCTCCACATGCTGGAGTTCGCCGAGCGCAAGAAGCTCGAAACCCATGTCGATCGTTACCGCAAGCCGTTCAACGCCGCCGTGCTTCCTGGCGAGACCGAGGCGCTGAAACGCATCCGCCGCGAACTCAAGGACTATTTTGCCGGCAAGACGCTATGCTTCACATCCGAGATCGCCGGGGCGGGCACGCCTTTCCAGCAACAGGTTTGGGACGAGTTGCGCCGGATACCGCCGGGCGTCACGCGCTCCTACCAGGAGGTCTCCCAGCGCATTGGACGCCCCACGGCGATGCGGGCGGTCGCCAACGCCAACCGGCTCAATCGCTGCGCCATCATCCTGCCCTGCCACCGCGTCATTGGCGCCGACGGGACGCTCACGGGCTACGCCGGCGGCCTTTGGCGCAAGCAGTGGTTGCTCGACCATGAGCGGCGCGTCACCGGCCAGACGCTGGTTTAGATCCATCGCTCGCTCAGGCTGACTCTGCCGACACCCGAAGAAAGAGAGAGACCAACGGACGATTGATAAAGTACTTGTTTTTGCCAACAACCCGGGACTCGAGAAGTCCGGCAGCCGTCAGGGTTTCCAGATACTTCGAAGCCGTAGGTCGAGAGACGCTAAGGTCCCGCTGAACAAACTCGATCCGCGTGTAGGGATGACGAAACAGATTGTTGAGCAGGTCTTGCGAATACACGTTCGCATGGTCCTTTCTGATCCGCTGTTTGTAGCTCTGCATCAGCGCGCCGATCCCCTGTATCAGCTCCAAGGTTTGTTGCGAGGTCTCCGCCACACCTCGAAGTATGTATAGAATCCATTCTTCCCAGTCTCCTTCGTCTCTTACAGCCTGAAGGAGGCGGTAATAGTCTGCTTTGTGCGAGGTGATGTAGCGACTGAGGTAAAGAATCGGAATATCAAGCAAGCCGACGCGGGTCAGATAAAGGACATTTACGAGTCGTCCGATCCTGCCGTTGCCATCGGCAAAGGGATGTATGCTTTCAAACTGATGGTGGATCACCGCCATCTTCACCAAAGGATCGAGCGTACACGCCTCATCATCGTTGATGAAACGCTCAAGGTCGGTCATGTGCCGCACGATCTCGAAGCCATCCTGCGGCGGTACGTAGACGGTGTCACCATTTCTATCGTTCCTCAGTTCGGTCCCCGGCAACTGTCGAAACCCATCGGTCGTCCCCTTCAGAATTCGATACATTTCGATGATCGTGTTTGACGTCAGCAGATTTTGCTGTCGACGCATCAATTCCCAACCACATTTGAGGGCGTTATTATAGAGCGCAACCTCTTTCGCCGGACCCTTCGTGAGCCCTTCGGGAAATAGGACTGCCTGGAACATTTCGTCCTGTGTCGTAACGATGTTCTCGATTGCAGAACTCGCGCGCGCCTCCTGAAGGGAAAGGGTGTCGATGAGTATTCCTTGATTGGGAATGGCGGCAGCGCGCCCTTTGACCTCGGCCAAGCGCCGATGTGCATGTCCCGCTTGTCGAAGCACTGCTTCAGTTTCAATTTTTCCAATGGGGGGAAGCGTGGGAATTTTGTATATCGGACTTGGCACGTATTCGCCTCATGTAAAATATCTCTCTTTTTCTTTACACGTGAAAACGCCCGTGTAAAGAAAACGTCCATGTGCAAATCGTTAACCGCAGCGCTCGCGGATCGCCCCTATACCCCCTTTGTAGTCCCCATATCATCCGCTGCCACCTTCACCCCTCTGCGTTTCAGCGCCTCGCGGAGCAGGAATTCGATCTCGGCATTGACGCTTCGCAGGTCCTGCGCGGCCATCCGCTCGATCGCAGCGTGAAGGGCCGGATCGATGCGGAGCTGGAAAGCCTTGCGCGGTCCCGACATGCCCGTCCCGACCGCTAGTAAATCGAGCCGGCATTGACGATCGGCTGGGCTTCGCGATCGGCGCAAAGCACCACCAGCAGGTTGGACACCATCGCCGCCTTCCGCTCGTCGTCGAGTTCGACGATCTTGCGCTCCGACAATTGCTGCAGCGCGCTCTCGACCATCGAGACAGCGCCATGCACGATCATCGCACGAGCCGCCAGCACCGCATCGGCCTGTTGCCGGCGCAACATCGAGGAGGCGATTTCCGGGGCATAAGCGAGGTGGGAGAGGCGCGCCTCGTCAATCTCTATGCCCGCGACGGCGACCCGATCGATCAGCTCGGCGCGCAGCTTTGCACCCACCTTGTCGGCGTCCGCCCGCAGCGTGGGCTCGGCCTCGTCGCCATGATCATAGGCGAAGTGCGACGTGATCTCGCGCAGGGCCGTCTCGATCTGGATGTTGAGAAAGGTGTCGTAATTCTCAACGTCGAACAGCGCCTGCGCCGTATCGACGACGCGCCAGACCACCACCGCCGCGATCTCGATCGGATTGCCGCGCTTGTCGTTCACCTTCAGCGTCTGTGAGGTGACGTTATGGACCCGCAGGGAAATCTTCTTGCGCGAATACCAGGGCACCATCCAGCGCAGGCCCGGCTTCCGGTCCGTACCCTTGTAGTTGCCAAAGAGCGTGATCGCCGCGCTCTCATTCTGCTGAAGCGAGTAAAGTCCCGCGAGAATGAGTGTCGCGGCAAGTATCATAACCGAGCCGCCGACGACCGACGCGAGGACGAGCATGACCTCGCCGCCGCTGTCGCCCACATAGATGCCGCGCGCGATCAGCCCTGCCCCGCCAATGTATCCCAGCAGAGCCAGGATCAGCAGAAATCCGCCGCTGCCTGTCGCCGCTGCTTTTTCCTGGGTTCTCTTGTGTTTGGTCAATCCGTCCTCCCGTTTAATATCGAAGTGATATCACTTTGGTATTGACTTCGGGTGTTGTCAAGCACAGTCTGGGCTCGGAACATTTGGCAGAAGGGGAAACGCCATGACCATCAGCAAACGCATCCGCCTGGCGCTGGCCGCCACCGCGCTTCTGTCCGGAGTTGTCCTCCTGGTGATGCGAGCAGCGGCCGACCCGGTGTCCGTCATCGGTGAACCCATCGAGGCCGGCGAACTGCGCGGCACGATGCTGAATGTTCGCAACAGCGACCCCGTGGTGCTGATCGTGCCCGGTTCAGGCGCCACCGACCGAGATGGCAATACCCCGCGCGGAAAGACGGACGCCTACAAATTGCTGGCCGAAGGGCTCGCCCAGGAAGGCGTCGCCACGGTCCGAGTCGACAAGCACGGCACGTTCGGAAGCGCTGGCGCAGGCGATCCCAACGCCGTTACGCCGGAGATGTACGCAGCCGACTACCGCGCCTGGATTGACGCCATCAAGGCAAAACGCGGTTCCGACTGTGTCTGGCTGCTCGGCCATTCGGAAGGCGCGCTGATGGTCTCGCTTGCCGCCGAAGGGCGCGAGGACGTGTGCGGCCTCATTCTTGTCGCCGGCATGGGCCGCAGAATGGGCGACGTCATCCGCCAGCAGCTGACTGACAATCCCGCCAACGCCGCATTGCTGGACGAGGCCCACGCCGCCCTGTCGGAACTGGAAGCGGGACGCCGTGTGGACACGGCGAATATGACACCGGCGCTGCTCGGCCCCTTCGCTCCGCGGGTTCAGGGCTATCTGATTGGCGTTCTGTCTCTTGATCCAGTAGACGCCGTTCGCCGCGCCGATGTGGCGACGCTGATCGTGCAGGGAACGACAGACATCCAGGTCACGGTGGAAGACGCGCGCCTCCTGCACGCGGCGCCGGGCGCCGAGCTGCGGCTCATCGACGGCATGAACCACGTGCTGAAGCTGGCGCCTCTCGATCGCGCAGCGAACCTCGCGACCTATGCCGATCCCGGTCTCCCGCTGGCCCCCGGCCTTGTCAGCCAGATCGTGGATTTCATCGAGGACGAGAGCTGAAGTCTGCGGGGCGTCAGTACTTTACATAAGTCCCCTTGATCGGCCCCGCGCCGACGCCTGGCTTCGCGTAATCGCAAACGCCATCCGGGAAGACCGCTTTCATCCGCTTTTGCTGGGCGGTCGAGAACGTCGCCTTGTATGCGGCGAAATCCACGGGCTTGAGCTGACACTTCATGACGTCGTTCGTGACCGGCGCACCCGCGATGAGACGCGGTTCGAGATGGTTGGGATAGGTCTCGTTATAGCCGCCCTTGCCATCCCAGCTGGCCTTTTCGGCAACCTTCACGCCGTCAGCCGTCCAGTAGGCGTCGACCGCCTCGGCCGGCTTGTGCCTGACCACCTTGTCGGTCGAGAGCGGGGCCGTATCGGCCGCCATCGCATCCAGCCATCTGGTCATTGTGTCGAGGGATTCCGCCGCGAGATTGACCGTACTGGTCGCGCCCCGCGCCGCAGCGCCTGCCGTCCAGATCACCTGGTTGTCGGAGCGGCCATTGGCCTTTTCGATCCGCGCCCGGATGGTGAGGTCGCGGTGGCGGTCGTGAATGTCGCCTATCGCATCGGTATACGGCCTGGAATGCAGGATCGGCACGTTGGCGATGCCGCCGCCGAACGAATTGATCAGGCCCGAGGCGTAGACCGCCTTTAGCGCCTCCGGATCAGCGATCGAACGCGCGGCGACGAAATTGCCATCGACATCATTGCCGCCGATCTTCTCGTTGAGCTGGAGGAATTCATCGACGGTGATCGCGCCGTCATTCAGCCCCTTGAGGCCATACTGGATGCCGACATTGTCCTGAGGCTTTCGCGCGAACCCGGTCCTGGGGTCGCGACCATAGATGTTGGCGCGCATGTCGGCGATGGTGCAGCGCGCGCCCTTCGGGTTCTTGACGGGATCATAGATCAGGCTCTTGTCGTTGAGTGCGCAGCCCGGCGCGTTGGTCGCCATCATCACCGGCACGAAGGAGCGCTCCCAGGCCCCGCAGGTGCCCGGCGTATAGCCTTCCACCGCCGTTTTCTTCTCCTGCGGCCAGGTCTTGCCCGCGGGCGTCTTCCAGAAATTCTGCAGGACGCCGCAATCGGCGGTGTTCATCGTCGAGTCGGGGAATGAGAGCGAAGGCTGCAAGCCGTCGAGCAGGCCCGGATAGATCTGCGTGATCACCATCTGCTGGATCGCGCCGCCGGACCCGCCCGTGCCGACCGTCCATTTCGGCACGCCATAGCTTTCGATGAAATGCTCCTTCAGCATCATCAGCGTCTCGCCCTGGAGGATGGCGTTGCCATGCTGCTGGTTGACCAGCTCGGTCGAGTTCATGAAGGCGAAGCCGCGCGACAGGTAGAGGTCGTTGAGCGCCGACGTGACCAGGTTTGTCCCCTGGTTGTATTGCGTGCCGGCGCCGCCGCCGAAGGTGACGGCGAGGCGCTTGTTCCATCCCTCATCGACCCCGAAAGCATCGCTTGCCGGGTCGTCCAGCGTCGCCACGCGGTAGATGGAGCGATTGAGCACCCCGCTCTCGACACGAACAATGTAGGGAAGCGTCTTGCCCTCGATGGTCGTCGTCATCGCAAGGTCGGCTGGTCGCGGCGCCCCGGCGTCCAGCGGCTTGAAGGCGCCGCCGCCCGTCGGCTTGTAGAACCAGTCATATCTCACTGGCGCGGAGCAATTGGCGTCGGTCGGCCGGCCCAATCCCGATTCCACGGTGCGGCATTCATAGGGCGTGAGGTGCGGTCCAGAGAGGATCGGACCGGTCTCCGGATGATTGACCAGCACCTTGCTGGCTGTGGCCCCGCCGACCCCGACGACTTGCAGCGTGTTGTTCCCGACATTCAGGCCCGTCACGACGCCGAGCAACATATTGCTTCGCGGATCGAACATCAGAGGCTTGCCGATCTCGCGGCCATTGAGCGTTACTTGCGCCCCAAGCACATTGCCGCCCTCGCTCGCTTTGACGCCAACAAGAGCGTCGCCGCCCGATATATGCTCGGCGCGCGAGGACAGCACAGTGATCTCCAGCTTGCCGATCGCTCCGCGACCTTGCGTCACCGAGACGTCCGACTGCAGGACCGGATCGCCCGTCGGCGTCGGCAGGGCGCAGGCGCCGAGCGCCATGGCGAGCGCCAATCCGGCGCAGCATGATTTCAGGGCATTTCGCATGGTCGTCCTCCCGAGGCGCGTTTCTTGTTTGGCCGGAATTTGACATTTCCGGCCGCGAAAGTCGCGCACATTTCGATGAGGGAGAGCCGGATCGGCTGGGACGGAAGCGCGGGCCTCCCATCGCAAACGCGAATCCGTCTCTGGCAAGAAATATCGACCGCTCGGCGACTACTCAGGCTCATCCGGGGCGTAGCGCGCGGCGGCGGCCTTGAACCTTATTTCTTCGGGCGTCTCTGGCGCAGCCCCGGCGACTACGGTCGTGGATTGCGAGGGTTCGGCCAACCCGAAATGCTCGATCCCGACCCAGGCGACGCCCATGATCAGCACCAGAGCCGTCATCAACAGGGACGAGCGGTGAAACATGAACGCCTCCTGCGCACGTCTGGCCCGGCCGCATTCGGCAACCGCAAACGATCATGCGCGCAGTCTGCACAATGACGGGTGAAGATTCTGTTCAGGACGGCGAGCCGACGTCGCAACCCATCATCGCCCAGCCAGCGCGAAGCGCTACGAGCGCGCGCGGGTCGTACGCGCGCCGGCGGGGCCCGACGCAGCGGTCCGGCCACGCCCTACTCCAGACGGCGCTCAATCAGCTCGACCTGGAAGCATTCAATCTGGTCGCCCTCTCGAATGTCGGTGTAATTCTGGAAGGCCATGCCGCATTCGACGCCCTGCTTCACCTCGGGCACCTCGTCCTTGAAGCGCTTCAGCGTCGAGAGTGTGCCTTCGTGGATCACCACATCGTCGCGCAGGAGGCGCACACCCGATCCCCGGCGCACGATGCCTTCTGTCACGCGGCAACCCGCCACCTTCCCGACCTTGGAAATCGAGAAGACCTGCAGGATGGTGGCGTAACCGAGGAAGGTCTCGCGGCGCTCCGGGGCCAGCATGCCCGAAAGCGTGTCCCTCACATCGTTGATGAGATCGTAGATGACGGAATAATAGCGAATCTCGACCCCTTCGCGTTCGGCGAGGTCGCGCGCCTGCTTGTTGGCCCGCACGTTGAAGGCGATGACCGGAGCGCCCGAGGCGACCGCCAGCTGCACGTCGCTTTCCGAGATGCCGCCCGCCGTGCCGAGAACGACCCGCGCACGCACTTCCTCGGTCGATAGCTTCTCCAGAGACTGGATGATCGCCTCGACCGATCCCTGCACATCGCCCTTGATGATGAACGCCGCCTCCTTGACCGCCGGTCCGCCGCCCTCCTTGAGGCGCGACAACATGGTCTCCAGCGAGGCGCGCGCGATCGGCGCCGCCTTGTTGTTCCTCTTGGTGCGGTTGCGGTAATCGGTGATCTCGCGGGCCCGGCTTTCGCTGTCCACGACCACGAACGAATCTCCCGGATCGGGCGTCCCGTCGAGACCGAGCACCTCGACCGGCATGGACGGCGCGGCGTCGTCCAGCATCTGGCCACGCTCGTTGGTGAGCGCCTTGACCCTGCCCCACTGCCCGCCGGCGACGATGATGTCCCCGCGCTTCAGCGTGCCGCGCTGGACCAGCACGGTCGCGACCGGGCCGCGGCCCTTGTCGAGCTTGCTTTCGATCACGACGCCGTCCGGATCGCGATCGGGATTGGCCTTGAGTTCGAGAACCTCCGCCAGCACCGAGATCGCTCCGGTGAGATCGTCAAGGCCGGTCTTCTTCAGCGCCGAGACCTGGATCGCCTGCACTTCTCCGCCCATCGCCTCGACCTGAACGTCATACTGCAGAAGCTGCGTCAGGACTTTGTCGGGATCGGCCTCGTGCTTGTCGATCTTGTTGACCGCGACGATGATCGGCGCGCCCGCCGCCTTGGCGTGCAGGATCGCCTCGGCAGTCTGAGGCATCACGCCATCGTCGGCGGCGACCACCAGAACCACGATGTCGGTGACGTTCGCTCCCCGCGCGCGCATCGACGAGAACGCTGCGTGGCCAGGTGTATCGAGGAAGGTGATCTTCTCGCCGGTCTTCAGGGTCACCTGGTAGGCGCCGATGTGCTGGGTGATGCCGCCCGCCTCACCGGACACGACATCGGTCTGGCGCAGCGCATCCAGCAGCGACGTCTTGCCGTGATCGACATGGCCCATGATCGTGACCACGGGCGGGCGTGACATCAGGGTCACATCCTCGTCGCGATCCCCTTCGAGGCCTATCTCGACGTCGGATTCTGCGACGCGCTTCACGGTGTGGCCGAATTCCTCGACGATCAGCTGGGCGGTGTCCGCATCGACCACGTCGGTGCCGCGTACAAGCTCGCCCTGCTGCATCAGGAATTTGACGACGTCGGCGACGCGCTCGCTCATCCGATTGGCGAGATCGGCGACCGTGATCGATTCCGGCAGAATAACTTCGCGCGTGATCTTCTCGGCCTGGCCGCCGGCCAGCCGGAGGCGGCGGTCGCGTTCGCGGTCGCGGGCGCGCTTCACTGCGGCGTAGGACCTCTGGCGCTCCTCATCGTCGCCGAGGGCAGCGGAAATGGTCAGCTTGCCCTGGCGGCGCTTGGGTTCGGCCTTGGGCTTGTGTACGACCCGAGCCTCTCCGCTCGGCTCTTCGCCCGTCTTGGCGCGCTTGATCCGGCCGCCGGCATCGGCGAGCGAAGGCAGTTCCTCGGGCTCGAGCGGCGTCAGGGGACGCGGACGCGCCAGCCCGCCGCTTGCGCCCCCAGCCGGACGCGACCCACGATCGCCTCCCGGACCCGCTGGCCGCGGCCGGTCGCCGCTCAGGCCTGGACGTGGCGACGCGCCATCGGGACGCGGGCGCGCCAGGACGCCATCGGGACGGCGCGGGACCGGGCCGCGCGGGGCGTCCCGCCGGAACGATGCGGTCGACTTGGCGCCGTCATTCTCTCCGTCATCGGTGTCGGGACGGACGCCGGCCTCGGAGCGGCGGCGCTCCTCCTCGGCGACACGCTTGGCTTCCTCGGCACGCCGGCGACCGGCTTCCTCGATGGCTTCGGCGTCGGCGCGGCGGCGATCCTGCTCGGCGCGGGCCTGGCCGATCGCCGCCTGGCGCGCTTTCAGCTCGGCCTGGGACAGGTTGCTTTTCTTGAGCGCTTCCTCGGCCGGCGAGAGCGCGACCGGCTGGGCTGCGGCTTTTTCAGGCTCCGGCCGGACGGGCTTGGGAGCGGGACCTGGCGTCACCACCACCCGTTTTTTCTTGGTCTCGACGACGACCTGCTTCGAGCGGCCGTGGGAGAAGCTCTGCTTCACGATACCGGAGTCCGACTTCCGGGTCAGGGAAATCGGGCGGCGGGTGTTGTCTGCGTCCTTGGTGTCGGTCATTCACTCTTTGCTTCGTTACAGCCTGTTGCCCATGGGACGGTCCCCATGGGCGCGGGTCTTGGATCAGATCATCATTCCGTCTCGATGCAGTCCGGGGCGGACAATCCGTCTCTGGATCGCCCGTCATCGGCTCGCCCAACATCGGCTTGCCGGCTTTCAGGCCGCCATTCCTTTTTGCCCCGGTCTTCTGGGCGCCGGTCTTCTGGGTCCCGGTCTTCCAGGCCCCGGTTTCCTGGGTCCCAGTCTTCCGGCGAGAGCCGACGGAAGCCGGACAAACGGGTCAGCTCCGCCAGCCAAGCATGCGCGAACCGGCCCTGTTTGAGGCAAGCGTGTATCACACGCTCGCGCCCCAAGGCCATGCCCAATTCATCAGCTGTGAAACACCCGACGACCGGAACCCGCGCGCGAGTCCGCCCCTCCCCTTGTCCGCCGCCGCGCCCCATCTCGCCATGAGCGGCTCTTGCAAGTCCGAGGAGTTTGCCGCGCCCGTCGGCGGACCCGTCGAGCGCCTCGATCAGACAGCTCGGCCGCTCGACGCGAAGGGCCTCCCTTACCTTCTCGAACCCGATAATCAGATCGCCCGCCCGCTTGGATAGGCCCAGCATGTCGAGGACGCGCCTCGCCAGCAGACGCTCCACCGCCTCGGCCAGATCGGGCGCGGCCTTCACCGACGCCTTGAAAGCGCGGCCGAAAGCACCTTTCTTGAGCGCGGTCGCCAGCGCCTCCCGGCTAGCACTCACCCAGGCGCCGCGCCCGGGGAGGCGTGCGGAAAGATCCGGCGTCACCTCGCCATCGGGAGACAGCACGAAGCGAATCATGGCGGTCTGCGGCCGCCGCTCCATCGTGGCGATGCAGCGGCGCTCCGGATCGCGCGCGGCCCTTGCTCCGGCGCGGACGGGTCCCGCGTCGGTCTCGGGCTCCATCGGCGTGTCGGTCAGCGCTGGATCATGACTGGTCAGAGCTTCCGGCTGCATCCGGGCTCCTAAGGTTGAACAATTCGTCGCCGCGGCTGCGGGCGTCGTCTTCCTGTCCGTTGGCGTTGAGCGCGGCTTCCTCCTCGTCGAGCGCGGCGGCGCGGGCCGCCAGCGCGTCTTCCAGCGCCTTGGGCTCGACCCATCCGGCGACGACGCGAGCCTTGAGGATGAACAGCTCGGCGTCCTCCCGGTTCATCTCTCCCTTGGTGAGCAGGCCCGGCTGGAATTTTTGCTTGCCGTCCGGCCCG
The DNA here is from genome assembly GCA_034439955.1 of Alphaproteobacteria bacterium. Lineage (GTDB taxonomy): Bacteria > Pseudomonadota > Alphaproteobacteria > Caulobacterales > Hyphomonadaceae > UBA7672. The sequence goes on along the minus strand of JAWXBJ010000030.1, from coordinate 9,518 downwards.
GGCTCCTTCCAGCCGACCAGATCGTCGGGCACGAGGCCGGCCAGATCCTCGATCGTGCAGACCCCGTTCTCGCCAAACTTCACCGCCATAGGCGGTGTTACGCCGTCCATGAACGCAACCTCATCGGTGACGCCCAGTTCCTTGCGGCGCGCATCCTGCTCGGCGGCGAGGCGTTCGAGATATTCACGTGCACGCTGCTGCAACTCGGCGGCGACTTCGTCGTCGAAGCCTTCGATGACCGCCAGCCCGTCGAGTTCGACATAGGCGATCTCCTCCACCGTCTCGAAGCCTTCCGAGGCCAGCAGCTGGGCCAGCGTTTCGTCGGCGTCCAGCGCCTTGACGAAGAGGTCGGTGCGCTCCTTGAACTCGCGCTGGCGCCGTTCGCTGTCGGCCGCTTCTGTGGTGAGGTCGATCTGCCAGCCGGTAAGCTGCGAAGCGAGACGCACATTCTGGCCGCGGCGCCCGATCGCCAGCGGAAACTGGCTTTCCTCCACGACGACCTCGACGCGCCCCTCGTCCTCGTCGATGACGACCTTCGAGACTTCGGCCGGTTGCAGGGCGTTGACGATGAAAGTCGCCTCGTCGCCCGACCACGGGATGATGTCGATTTTCTCCCCGCCAAGCTCCGAGACCACGGCCTGGACCCGCGCGCCCCTCATGCCGACGCAGGCGCCGACCGGATCGATCGAGTTGTCGTGGCTGAAGACGCCGATCTTGGCGCGCGAACCCGGATCGCGGGCGCAGGCCTTGATCTCGATGACGCCCTCATAGACCTCGGGCACCTCCTGAGCGAAGAGCGCGATCATGAAGGATGGATGGGCGCGGGAGAGGAAGATCTGCGGACCCTTGGCTTCGCGCACCACCTTGTAAAGATAAGACCGGACCCGGTCGCCGGAATTGAAAGCCTCGCGCGGCATGCCGTCATTGCGGCGGATGACGCCTTCGGCGCGTCCGAGATCGACGATGACATGGCCGTATTCGACGCGCTTCACGATGCCGGAGATGATCTCGCCGACGCGATCCTTGAAGTCATTGTATTGCCGGTCGCGCTCGGCGTCACGGACCTTGCCGGTGATGACCTGCTTGGCCGTCTGGGCGGCGACCCTGCCGAACTCGAAGGGCGGCAGCTCGTCGCGCAACTCATTGCCGATCTCGGCGTCATTGTCGATCGCCTTGGCTTCGGCCAGCGTCAGCTGCGTCGTCGGATTATCGACGGTCTCGACCACGGTCTGAACGCGCCACAGGCGGGTCTCGCCCGTATCCGAATTGATCTCGGCGCGGATGTCGTGTTCGAGGCCATAGCGCGAGCGCGCGGCTTTCTGGATCGCCTCCTCCATCGCGTCGAGGACGATCTTCTTGTCGATCGATTTTTCCTGCGCGACCGCGTGGGCAATCTGCAGGATTTCGAGCCGGTTGGCGGATACGCCTGCGGTGGCCATCTGGTCTACTCCCTGACTTTCGAGATTGGGTCGTCCTCCGGATCGATGGACGCGCCATCCCCGATGCCGCGTTCATCATCACTATCGTCATCGACTTCGACCTCGTCGAAGCCGGCCTCGAAGTCCTCGTCGATCTCGCCTGCGTCGAGCCCCTGCGCCTTGACTGCGTCGATCAGCGCGTCAGTGAGCGCGAGCTGCGCCTTGACCATGTCGCGGAAAGCGATCGATGCGGTTCCGCCGTCCTTCAGGTTCAAGGTCACGACGCCGTCGGCCTCTCCGGCGATATGGCCGTGAAACCGCCGTCGTCCGTCGATCGGCGCGCCGACCTCGATCCTGATCTCGTGACCCGGCCATCTGGCGAAATCGCCTGGACGCGTCAGCGGGCGGTCAATGCCCGGCGAGGAGACTTCCAGCGTGTATTCGCCGTCGATCGGATCGTGCTCCTCCAGCAGCGGTGACAGCCGGCGCGACAGCTTCGCGCAATCTTCGACGCTGACCGTGCCGTCCGGGCGCTCGGCCATGATCTGCAGGATCGGCGTGCGCGAACCCATGATGCGAATCCGGACGACATCGAGACCGAGCCCGGCAGCCGTAGGCTCGATCATCCTGAGGATGCGTGTTTCTATTTCGCTTTGCGCCCGCATGCGCGCCCGTGTCTCCGGCTGTCGTATGGATTCTGAAACGAGAAGCGGCGGCCCAGTTCCCCGGGCCGCCGTTCCAAGATTTGAACCATCGACGCCCATATAGGAGCTTTGGTTTCCCTTGTCGAGAGACGAGTTCCTCGACGCGCCGCGCGTGGCATGGATCACCCGCCCCCGGACAGGGTGGCGTGGCATTCAGCCCGGCGCGAGGGCCTTCAACACGCTCTCCACCAGCCGACGGGCGTAGCTTTCCGGCACCGGCCCGCGCATGGCGATCAGGCGATGCCAGATTGGCCCGAACAAAAGCTCGGTCGCCAGATCAATGTCCCAGTCGCGCCGCACGGCGCCCTTCAGCGCCTGCTCCGCCAGAATATGCCGAAGCGGGATCTTGACGCACTCCGAGAACCAGGCGCGGAAGGCCTCGCCGGCTTCCTGATCGTCGGCCGCCGCCAGGATCGCGCCGCGCCAGGCGTGGGCGCCGTCACCGGTCCGCACGGCAATCAGCAGGGGTTCGATCAGCGCTGAGATGCGGTCGCGCACATCGCCACTGGCGAGCTTCTGCTCGCCAAGCTTGGCGAGCGCCGAATCCACCGCAAGGCAGGCAGCCGATTTCCACCAGCGATAGATGGTCTGTTTCGAGGCCTTGGCGGTTTTGGCGACCCGGTCGACCGAGAAGCCGCGCCAGCCATGCTCGCTGAGTTCGACATAGGCGGCTTCCAGAACCGCCTGCGTCGAGGCTTCGCTGCGCCGGGGTCCGACCCTTCGGCGGTCGCTCTCGGCCGGAACCTCGTCGAGCGGAAGGGGGGCGTCTGTCATGGCGGCCTCGCTTGGGTGTCGAACTGGCCTTACGAATGAGCGCGTTTCTTCTCCGGGCAATCCCGGGCCCGGTCAATCCACTGGACCCGATGCGCGGGAGGAACCGCCGCCCGATTTTACGGCAAAGCGCTTACGCATTGGTTTACCTCGCGGCAGCATAGCCTTTCGACGAGGGGTTTCCTCCCGGCGCGGGGCGCCTTAGATCAACCTGCCCCGGATGACCTTGTCGGCGGGCCGCAGATGCAATGCGTTCCAGTGACGGGGCCAATGGTCGAGTTCGCCGACGACGCGCAGGATCTGATCGCCGGCTATCGCCGCTTCCGTCAGGGCCGATACCGCGAGGCCGCGAGCCTGTTCCGCCAGCTGCGCGATAATCAGGAGCCGGCGACGATGATCATTGCCTGCGCCGACAGCCGGGCCGATCCCTCCATGATCTTTGATGCCGCGCCGGGCGAGCTTTTCGTCGTGCGCAATGTTGCGGCCCTCGTACCGCCCTTCGACACCAGCGCGGGTTTGCACGGGGTCTCGGCGGCAGTCGAGTTCGCGGTGACACGCCTAAAGGTCAAGCAGATCCTGGTGATGGGACATGGCGGCTGCGGAGGCATCGCCGCCTGTCTCGCCGCCGCAGCGGACCGGCCGGTGGGACACTTCATCGCCCCATGGGTCGAGCTTGCCGCTTCCGCCCGCGACGCCGTCCTCGCTGACCCGACCATTCCGCGCGCAGACTGGCAGGAGGCCGTCGAGCATGGCGCCGTCGGTCAGTCGCTCGACAATCTCACGACCTTCCCTTTCATCCGCGAGGCCATTGAGCGCGGCGACCTGAACATGGACGGGGCGTGGTTCTCGATCGGACGCGGCGCTCTGCACTGGCGCGATCCGGCGACCGGCGATTTCCGCGTCGTCGCGAGCGAGCCGCTCACCTTCGAGCAGGGCGAGGGGATTTAGCCCGCCGGACACGCCAGCGGCGTCGCCGCGTCCCACCCGTTAAGCTTGACGATCCGCCAGCCGTCATCGAACTTCTTGAGATCGTACGAGCTGGCGCGGTCCCGAGGCGGCAAAGGCTCGCCATCGGCTTTCAGCCGCGAGAACTTCATGCCGGCCCACGCCGTGTCCGGCCCCGTGACACACCCCTTGATCTCATGGATAGCGGAGTTCTTGTAGCCTTGGGCACGTAGCGATTCAAACCCGCGCTCCAGGCTCGCCGTCTGTTCGGGAACCGCTGGGCCCGTCCGATAGAAGCGCTCGGCGATCCGCGCCGAATCGTGCGCGTTCCAGGCGGCCGTGTAATCGCGCATGAAAGCCTCGACGATTTCGTCTCCGGGCGTGGCGGTGGGCGCCCCCGCGCAGGCGACGGCGAACAGCATGACGGCGGAAAGAGCGCTTCTGATCATGCGTCGTGTTTGTCCCGGTTCATCGTCCAATGCTATCGCTTTCCCACAAACTTTCGAGTGATCCGGAGACCGGCATGACCCTGCCTCACTTGTTTTCCCGCCGCAGCGCGATGGCGATCGCCGCCGGCGCGGCCGGCGCCGCCTGCTGCTCGCGTCCCTCCCCTCAGGGGCCGTCTCGCCATGCCGGAGCTGACCCCGGGGATCCCTCGGGCTGCTGGACCCGCCGGCCGGAACTTCCCTTCGCCGTGCAGGAAATCTACCCCGCCGCCCATGCCGGCCGCATCCACATTGCAGGCGGCCTGCTCGGAGAGAATGGCCGCGTGACAGGCGTTTCCGACAGGCATGTCGCCCATGATCCATCGACAGGCGCCACCGCAGCTCTCGCCGCCCTGCCCGCTCCCCTTCATCACCCACAGCTTGTGGATCATGCGGGCAGACTCTACCTTCTGGGCGGCTTTTCTACCCAGCCGGGCGCTGTCGCCTGGATTATGGCGGTCGAGACAATGGTTTACGACGATGCCGGCAATGTGTGGTCCCGGCTTGACGCCGCTCCAGAGCCGCATGCCGAAGCAGTGAGCGCCAGCATCGCTGGCCGCATCCACATCGTCGGCGGCCGCAGCCCCAGGGGCGCCGCCAACGCGGCCTATGGCGACCATGCCGATACCGCGCGCCACCTCGTTTTCGATCCCGCCGGCAACGTCTGGTCCACAGCCGCCCCTGCGCTCACCGCCCGCAACAGCGCGGCCGGCGCCCTGATTGACGGGCTGTGGCATGTGGCCGGCGGACGGACGGTGGGAGGAGGCCCCACAGACGCGCATGAAGTCTACGACGCAGGAGAAGACCGCTGGCGCACGGCGGCGCCGATGCCGGAAGGGTCCGGCGCAGGGGGCAACGCGGCTGCGGCGCTCGGCGGCGCCATCTATGTCTTTGGCGGCGAGTATTTCCCGCAGGGCGGGTCCGTCGGCGGCGTGCACGCCGAGGTCTGGCGATACGATCCACGGGCTGATGCGTGGGCGCCCGCATCCCCCATGCCGACGCCCCGGCATGGACTGGGCGCCGTCGCCCTTGACGGGTCGATCTACACGGTCGGCGGCGCAACGCGCCCGAGCGGCGCGGACACCAGCGCGGCCATCGAGCGCTTTACGACGGACTGCTGAAAGATGCCCACAGGCGACATCCTGATCTATGTAGGGACGTTCGCTGCGGCGATCGTCATCTTCTTCGTTGTGAGGTGGGCTGCCACGAAATTCGGCGGGCGAAACCTTGCGCTGGCGCAAACGGCCTTCGCCAGCCTGCCCGGCTTCGCTGCAAAGCATATGCTGATTTATCTGGACAGCGCTGTCGCCTATGACGACGCGCGCAAACGGATCGCGATCTGGGAGAAGGCGTCCGGCGCGCGACAGGTCGAGCCAGCCGAGGTGGGCGCGTGGCATTCGGGCGTGCTGCTGTCTGTCGTTTTGAGCCGCACGACGGCGACGCCGATGTTGCAGCTCTATCCGGCGGCCGACGCCGCCCGGCCCTTCTTCAAGGTCGGTGTGCTCGACGCCAGACAGTGTCCGGTGTGGGCGACGCGGCTGGCGACCGCTTTCGGAGCGGAGAAGGACCGCGAAACAGCCGTGCGCGTGCTGGGCCTCGAATAGGGTATGGGGGCGGGCGCCCTCACGCGCTACGGATCCGCCGCCACGGTCATCGACCCGTCTCGCCTGCCTTCGTCGGCGCCCACAGAGCGCTCAGTCGTCTATCGTTTCCCTGTCGGCCAGCCGCGCCTTCAGTCGCTCGCTCGCCTTTTCCTTGACGCTCTCGGAGCGCAGCTGTCCGCAGGCCGCCAGTATGTCCCGTCCGCGCGGCGTGCGGATGGGCGAAGCGTAGCCAGCCCGGTTCAGCACTTCCGCGAACGCCTCGATCGTCTCCCAGTCGGAGCACTGATACTGGGTATTCGGCCAGGGATTGAACGGGATCAGGTTGATTTTCGAAGGCACGCCCTTCAGCAGGCGCACGAGGTCGCGCGCCTCGGCCAGCGTGTCGTTGACGCCCTCCAGCATCACATATTCGAACGTCACGCGCCTGGAGTTGGAGAGGTCCGGATATTGCCGGATGGCGTCGAACAGCTCCCTGAGATCATGCTTCTTGTTGAGCGGCACAAGCTGGTCGCGCAAGTCGTCATGCGTCGCGTGCAGGCTGATCGCCAGCATCGCGCCGGTGCGCGCGCCAAGCTCCGGTATTCTGGGGGCGACCCCCGCCGTCGATACCGTGATCCGCCGCTTCGAGATCGAGACGCCGTCGCCGTCTGCGATGGTGTCGATCGCCTCGACCACATTGTCGAGATTGTAGAGCGGTTCCCCCATGCCCATGAACACAATGTTGGTCAGCAGCCTGTCTTCGTTGGAGGTCGGCCACTCGCCCAGCGCGTCGCGCGCGATCATCACCTGGCCCACGATCTCGGCCGCCGAGAGATTGCGCACCAGCCTCTGCGTGCCGGTGTGGCAGAACGAACAGGTCAGCGTGCAACCCACCTGGCTCGACACGCAAAGCGCTCCTGCCTTGCCGACGCCAGGAATATAGACGCTCTCGGCCTCGACATTCGGCCCGTATCCGATCAGCCATTTGCGCGTCCCATCGACCGATTCCTGCGCCGCCCGGATCTCCGGCCGGGCGATGAAATACCGCTCCGCCAGCTTCGCGCGCAGCTCCTTGGCGACGTCCGTCATCGCGCCAAAATCCGTATAGCCATAGTGATAGATCCATCCCCAGATCTGGCTCGCGCGCATCCGGGCCTTCTTCTCCTCGACCCCCGCCGCGATCATCGCCTGGCGCAGCGCTTCGCGGCCAAGCCCGGAGAGGTTGGCGGGCGCCGCCGCAGGCGGGCGGTGCGAAAGGTCGAGTTCGTGGGCCATATGGCGCTCGCATAACGGAATTCATCCGGATTGGCTATTCGACGCAGACGCCCGGATGCAGCTTGCGACCAACCGTCCGCGCCCCTAATCGTCGCTGCCTTGGCGTGCCGGAAAGCGAGTGCGATGCCTGTCCGTGAGAAGATCGAGATCGGCGACCGGCCCCTGACGCTGGAATGCGTATGGGCGGCGGCGCATGCGCCCGGGGGGTCGGCACTCTCGCATTCAACAGCAGTTCACGCCCGCCTCGCGCGCTCCGCCGACCGGATCGACGCCCTGCTGGCCCGCGACGGCGTGATCTATGGCGTCACCACCGGCTATGGCGACAGCTGCACCACGGAAGTCCGCGACGCGTTGATCGCCCAGCTGCCGCTCAATCTCACCCGTTTCCATGGCTGCGGACTTGGCCGCATTCTCGACCCGGAAGAGACGCGCGCCGTCATGGCCGTGCGCCTGGCCTCCCTCGTCCAGGGCTGGTCGGGCGTCTCCGTCGAACTCGCCCGGCTGCTGGGCGACATGCTGGCCCACGACATCCTGCCGCTCATTCCCGCCGAGGGATCTGTAGGTGCGAGCGGCGACCTCACCCCCTTGAGCTATGTCGCCGGCGCGCTCGCGGGCGAGCGCGACGTTCTCTATCGCGGCGAGACCCTGGTTTCCGCTTCAGCGTTCTCGAAGGCGGGGCTTTCGCCCATCACGCTGCGGCCCAAGGAAGCGCTCGCCGTCATGAACGGCACCGCCGTGATGACCGGGCTGGGCGCCCTCGCCTGGATGCGTGCCGACCAGGTCTCGCGCCTCTCCGCCCGCCTCACCGCCATGGCCGCCATCGCCCTGATGGGCAATCCGCGCCATTTCGACGAGCGCCTGTTTGCCGCCAAGCCGCATCCCGGCCAGACAGAGACGGCTCGCCGCATCCGCGAAGATCTGGCCGCCTTCGACCGCGACCATGCGCCGACCCGTCTGCAGGACCGCTACTCCATCCGCTGCGCGCCGCATGTGATCGGTGTTCTCGAGGACATGCTGCCGGTTTTCCGGACGCTGCTGGAGACCGAGATCAACAGCGCCAACGACAATCCGCTGATCGATCCGGAAACCGGCGACGTTCTCCATGGCGGTCATTTCTATGGCGGTCATGTCTGCTTCGCGATGGACGGGCTCAAGACGCTGGTCGCCAACGTGGCCGATCTCGCCGACCGCCAGCTCGCCCTCCTGGTGGACACGCGCTACAGCAATGGCCTGCCGCCCAATCTCACCGGCGCGACGGGCGAGCGCGTTGCGATCAATCACGGGTTCAAGGCCATCCAGATCGCCGTCTCCGCCTGGACCGCGGAAGCCCTCAAGCTCACCCTTCCAGCAAGCGTCTTCTCGCGCTCCACCGAATGCCACAACCAGGACAAGGTCTCGATGGGCACGATCGCCGCGCGCGACGCCCTGCGCGTGCTCGAACTGACAGAACAGGTGCTGGCCGCGCACACGCTGGCCTGCGTCCAGGCGATCCGCCTGCGCCTGTCCAGCGGCGCCATCGCCACCGACAGGATCGGCGCTCCCATCGAGGCCTTCATCGCCGCGCTGTGCGATGGCGCCGAGTTGCTGACCGAGGACCGCCCGATGGACCGCAGCCTCGCGGCGCTGTGCGCCCGCCTGCGCAGGCGTGATCTTTCGCTCTGAGGCGGTTCGGGCATTCCTCGCGCCGCGCCGCCTACTCCGCCGGCGCCGGTTGCGCCTGCGCGAGATCGACGGGCTTGCCTGCAAAAAGCTGGCGCGCCCATTCCGCCGCCGACAGCGCGACGGCGACAAGACCGATCCAGAAGGTCAGCACGAACACGTCCGCGAACCCCCGCGCTTCGATCATCTCTCCAAGCGGCGCCCGCCCCAGTGTTCCGATCAGCATGGTCAGCGAGGCCAGCAGCGCGTATTGCACCGCCGCGAATTTCGGATTCACGATCGAGGTCAGGAAAGCCATCGCCGCGACGCTGGCGAAACCGACCGCCAGATTCTCTGCGGCGATCGCCGCGATCAAACGCGCCAGCCGGGCGCTCCGCTCTGGATCGACACTCTGGCCGGAGAGCAGGGACGACGTCCATCCGCCTGCCGCCTCCAGCGGCCCGCCAAGGCCCGTCGCCGAAAGAAACGCCGTCATCCCGCCCCCGCCGCTGGCGAGATCGGCGAACTGCAGATTGGTGACCGCCGCCAGCAGGGCGCCGATCACAAGGCACGGCATTCGGCCCAGGAACAGCAGCGCGGCGGCGCCGGCGCCGGACCCGATCATGATCATCACGACGCCGATGGTCTTCGAGGCGATCGCCACCTCGTCATTGGTATGGCCAAGCGCTCCGTTCTCGG
>JAWXBJ010000029.1:0-5398 GCA_034439955.1 Alphaproteobacteria bacterium | reverse complement strand
GCCAAATACGAAAAACCACTTGCTACCTTTGTTCGTCGCCACCAGCGTACGAAAACCGCCGCTCTTGCCTTGCCCCGGGCGGGCAATCCGCTTCTTCAGCAGCCCGCCGCCGAGATCGACCTCATTACAGTCCAGCCTGCATTTCGCGCACAGCCCCGCACAGGGCACAAGTGCTCAAATCGTGCTTCCTGGCCCACCGGTCGAACCATCTGGTCTTATAGACCGCCATCCGCTCCCCCGTTGCCGTTTATAGCACTGCGTGCTATGCTTTGCAAGCTTTATAGGGCTGATGATGACTGCCCGACTTTTGGCGCCCCTCAACTGCGGTAGACATTTGAAAGTTCAATCGATCTCGAAAGCGCATACGGATGATCGGGATGGCCACAAGCCCTGCGTCAAGCGGACCAGCCGGCAGCCAATTCGAGGCTCAGGTTGGTGCGCACTATTTGTTATCCATGCTCGTGGGCACGGAGCCTCGGGGGCTGCCCGGCACGACGATCGCACGCGTCAAGTTCCAGCGCGCGGCCGAAGGGCACCCGCTTGATGATGTCATCGTCGAAGCTCGGGACTATCTAGGCCAACCCGCCGTTCTGGAAATCCAGGTTAAGCGAACGATTACGTTTACCGCGGGCGACACAGTGTTCAGAGACGCCGTGGCCCAGATCGCCGACGCCACGCGCCGGCCGGACTTCTGGACTCGTCGTCACCACCTCGCGATCGCAACATCGCGAAGCTCCCGGAAGATCGATGGAGCCTACCAGGACGTCCTGACGTGGGCGCGTCAGATCGGGGACGCGGCCACTTTCATGGCGCGGATCAACCGACCGGGATCAGCGAACGAGGACATGCGCACTTTCGTACGCACGTTCGCGTCACGGCTGGCCGAAGCGGGAGCTGCCAACGACGACGAGACCGTCTGGAAGCTGTTGCGCCGGCTTCAGATTCTCGTTTTCGATTTCACGGCGCCCGGCTCCGCGTCGGCCGAACTTGCCCTGGAACGAGCTACCCGGGTACTGCACCCGGACGATATGGGACGTGCCGGAAGCCTCTGGACCGACTTGGAAGCGCTTGCCATCGACGTTGCGGCGAGCGGTGGAGACCGCACCAAGGACGAGCTCGGCGAGCATTTGCGGCAGAAGACCTTCAGGCTCACCGGCGATCGCAGGTACGCGACCGCGCGTGCGGCGCTGGCCGAAGCATCCCGCCACGCGCTTGCCGACATCCGCGATCGAGTCGGCACCGTCCTGCTGACGCGGCATGAGCGGACCACCGCGGTTCACACTGCGCTCGACAGCGGTCGCTACCTCGAAATTCGTGGGGATGCGGGCGTCGGGAAGTCCGGCCTTCTGAAGCACGTCGCCGAGCAAATATCTGCGGAGGGGCAGGTTTTCGTACTCAGCCCGGGGCGCGTGACGCCAGGGGGCTGGACCGCGATGCGGTCCGTGCTCGGGTTCGATGGGTCCGCCCATGAACTGCTGTCCGATCTGGCCGGCGACGGGGGCGTCATCCTCTTCCTCGACAACCTGGACTTCTTCTCTGAGGCGGAACGCACGACGGTAGTTGATATTGTTCGTGAGGCTTCGGGCGTTCCCGGCCTCGCCGTGGTGGCAACGGCCCGGCGCAACTTCGGAACAGAAGAACCCAACTGGCTTCCATCCGAGGCGCTGGCCGCATTGGGCCGTACCGAGCCCATCGTAATCGGCGACCTGAGCGACGCAGAGGTTGACGAACTGAGAAACGCCGCACCGCAGCTTGTGCCCATCCTAGACGATGCCCATCCGGCGCGCGACGTGATTCGAAACCTATTCCGCCTCTCTCGCCTCGCGACCCGCCCCGAAAGCGATCCCGTGCCGCGCACCGAGTGCGACATGGCTGCGCAGTGGTGGCAGACAGCCGATGGCAACATCGACGCAGAACACCGCGTACGTGCACGGCTCCTTCGGGCGTTGGCGGTACAGGTCCTTGAACACGGCGAGCCATTGGATGTCCGCGATCAGCCGCCTGGTGCCGTGGACGCTCTGGTCAGCAGCGAGAGCTTACGGGACCTGTCCGACGATCACGTTGCGTACCGTCACGATGTGCTTCGCGAATGGGCGATCGCGAATCTGTTGCACGCGGAATCGGCGACGATCGACCACCTGCCCCTGGATCGCCCTGCACCGGCTGCACTGTCGCGTGGCCTGGAGTTGGCCGCCCGCATGGCAATCGAGCGCGTGCCCGACAGCACGCATTGGCAATTGCTTCTCGACCGCCTTAGCAGGGACGGCGTGCATGGTTCATGGCGCCGAGCAGTCCTGCTTGCGCTCGTACGGTCCGAAATCGCAGGCGAACTCCTCGCACGCGCGTCCGGCTATCTGTTCGCCAACCGGGCCAGCGTGCTTCGCGAACTCATCAGGACACTGATGGCGGTCGACGTGGAGCCCGCTTCGCGGTTCTTTGCGGCATTCGGTATCGATGCGTCGGGAATTCCTGCCAGCATAACCGTGCCGAACAACGCCTCGTGGCATCGGCTGATCGGCTGGTTGCTAAGTCTCGGACAGAGCCTCCCGCCTGCGGCAATCCCAAGTGTGGTCGATCTCTACACCGGTTGGTCCACCGGCATGTTCGGGCGCGATCCCCTCACCCCCATTCTCGTTGAGCGGCTCTATCGATGGCTGACAGAGCTGGAAATTTCTCTTCACCCCAACAACTTTTCCGACCGGCGGGAACCATTCAACGGCGAAATAGAGTACGACCGGATGCACTCGCTGGAGTCGGACGTCCGAACCGGATTCCTCATGTTCTGCAATCGGGCGCCCCAGCTGGCCGTTCAGTACCTGGAGGCGTTGAAGCAGCGTCGGCACGGTGAAAGGATTGTGGCAGGCATCCTCAAATTCCGGGGATCCCTCGCCCAGGCGGCGCCCGCAGAACTCGCCGAGTTGACGGCAGATGCCCTGATACCGAAACCGCGATCCCGCGCCTCGCACGAGTCCCACGACCTTGATGGCCCGTTCGATTACCTCGATCATGAATTTTTTCCTGCCTCGCCCTCGCAAGGTCCGTTCCTCGATCTCCTCACTCACGCCCCCGAGCAGGGGAAATCGCTAATCCATCAGCTGGTCAATCACACGATATCGTTCTATAGCCACGGCCAAGACCACGGCGACGATGCGATAACGATCCCGCTCACCGATGGCGCACGACCCTTCCCCTGGCAGCACACCTACGTTTGGTCACGTGAGGGGTCCAGCCATAACAGTGTCACATCGGCCTTGATGGCATTGGAAGCATGGGCGCATCGCCGCATCGAGGCAGGCGAAGGCTTCGAGTCCATTCTTGCCGACGTATTGGGGCCTCCCAATTCCTGCGCCGCGTTTCTTCTCGTAGCGGTCGATCTCATTCTTTCGCATTGGCCCGCGTCACGCGAAGCGGCGGTTCCGTTCGTGGCGTGCCCTGAGCTCCTCTATCTCGACCGAGAGCGGCACACGCACGACAACTTTGATTATCCGGACCTCTTTGGTTTCAAGGCGCTGCAGAAAGAGCCGGCAGGCGCCATCAGTCTGGAAGCCCTGAAAAAGCGTCCGTCCCGCCGGGTAATGCTGGACCGCCTGCTTGATCACTATGCCGTGGGCCGGCCGGAGGAGCAGCGTCAGAGGGTGGAGGCGCTGCTTCGAGACGCGGTGTCACGCCTCGGCGCGTATACAGCCAAGTCCACCCTGCGCGATCCAGCGTTCATGGCTGCGCATGCCCTGAATCGGATCGACCCGGCCAATCACTCGGAGAGAACCGTCACGCTGCAGGACGGCACACAAAGGACTGGGTCGCTGTACGAATCGCCGCCGACCGAGAGAGACCATTTCGCAGCGTTGCAATCCGACGTCCCGGATCGCCTTGCAGACACGAACATGCAGGCGGCACTCGGCAACGTACTTGATGATGCGTCGAAATCATCCGCCAAGCTTGCGGCTGTAGCTGCGGCGTGGGGTCAAAGCCCGGTAGCCACGACCAAGAAACAAGGCGCAGACGACGATTGGATGCGCGAACAAGCGGTCTTCGCCGCTGCCTTGGTTGTCATGCGCGACGGCGATGCCGAGCTACGGCGTCGCCATGCGACATGGGCGCGCGACCTCTTTGCCCAAGCCCTGCAGTCCAAAGACGATCCGGTTCACAGGGTTCGCGCTGGTCTGCGATTCAATCCGATCGCCATGGCGTTTGCCGGGATGATCCATTCCCTCAGGGAGCAATGCACACCCGCTGATGTGCGCGCGCTGCTGGAAATCGCGGCGCGCAACAATCCCGCTGCCGCGCATGGCTTGGGCGCCGCAACCGCCGTACTGGCCTCCGTCGATGACCGGTTGCCGCGAGCCATACTGCGTTGCGCCTTCACTGCGTCTATCCAACTGACCCGAAAGTGAGACCGTACAGAGGAGGAGGCGGCGGTGCTGTCCGCCGAATACCGGCAACGCGTGAGCGCTGCCGTCGACGCCGAGATGAGATGGCTCGCAGGTGAGCGTGGGGAGCCCACCTGGCCCCCCTTTCCTTCCAAGACGCCGCGACGCCGACGGCGCATTCGCCTCCCGGGCGGGCCTACGCCGCAGGAAAACACGGAACCGAAGCCCACGAGGCCGGGCGAATACGCCGACGAGCAAGCCGCTGCATTGTGGCTCCGGCAGATCTTTGACCTTACAAGCGACGCGACTCGGTCGTGGTTGCGCGACATTGCCCGGACCTACGCGTCATGGACCGCCGAGGCGAACGGGTCGGGGCTGGCCGCGCACGACGATGTAGACGATCCTCCCCGGGAATGGAATGACGCCTACTTCGGTCTGGTTGCGCGTTGCCTGCCCGGGCTCACCCAGCCAGAGGCAGAGGCCCTTTCGGTAACGGCAATTGCCGCGCTACCGGATGAATCGTTCTTTGACCTGACGACGGATTTTCTGCGTGCCGTCGATGCCGTCTACTTCAATGACGGCGGCCTGGCTGAACCCATCGCGGTCGGTATCCGATCCGCCCTCGCAAGCCGCATCATGGCGAGCCACGGCTGGCAGAGGCTCCGGGACAATCGTTCCTCTTCCATTGAATGGCACATCGGACCCGCCATCGCGGTGCTGTTCTTCAACAACTACAGTTTCATTCCGCCGCCGACGTGCTACCTGTACGCAAAGGGTGTCGATCAGATCGACGGCTTTCTTCCCACCCTCACGCGGTTAATCGCGAGCGGTCCATCCCTTTTTGTCGCCCTCGTGACGCTGAACTTGATGGAGGTGTCTACGAAGCCGGCTCACCTGCCATTCGTTGTCGCGGCGGCGAAGGTATGGCTCGATCACTACTCCGATGACAGCACCTTCTGGGTCGATCACGGAATAGGTTCCCGCGTGTGCCTCTGGGTCGAGAAGGTGCATAAACAGGCCCCGGAACT
>JAWXBJ010000028.1:0-3452 GCA_034439955.1 Alphaproteobacteria bacterium | reverse complement strand
GGGCGACGTCGCCCATCATCGGGCGTTTCGCCGCGTCACGGTCTCCGCCGCAACCGAACACCAGAACGATGCGGCCGCGCACATGCGGACGGGCCGCGCGCAACAGGGTTTCGAGGCCGTCGGGCGTGTGCGCATAGTCCACGAAGACGGGCGCCTTGAACCGGGTCTGCCCGACAAGCTCCAGCCTGCCCCTGACGCCTTTCAGAACGGCCAGCGCATCCAGCACCTGTTCCATCGGATCACCGAGGGCGAAGGCGATGCCGGCGGCGCACAGCGCGTTGAGCGCCTGGAACTCGCCGATCAGAGGCAGATGAACCAGCCGCTCGCGATCGTCGCCGGGCGCATGCTCCCACTGGATGCGAAGGTCCTGGCCCGTGCCGCGCGGAGCGATCTCGTCGAACCAGACATGGTCGCCGCGCCAGCCGACCGTGACCGGTCTCAGACCCGCCTGTCGGGCAGCGGTCTCGAAAATCTCGCGCTCGGCGCTGTCGGCATTGATCACGGCGGGAATCCCGGGCGGCGCGAGGCGCGCGAACAGGGCCAGCTTGGCCTGGCGGTAGTCGTCGAAATCCCTGTGGTAGTCGAGATGATCGCGCGTGAGATTGGTGAATGCCGCTGCGGCAAGTTTGACGCCGTCGAGCCGATGTTGCGACAGGCCGTGGGAGGAGGCCTCCATCGCGACATGGGTCACGCCCTCGCCCGCCAGCCTGTCCAGCATCTCGTGGATCGCGACGGGATCCGGCGTGGTATGCCCGAGATCGACCGCTCCTGCAGGTCCGATGGCGCCGAGCGTCCCCAGGGAGGCGGCGTTGCGGCCCATGTGCTCCCAGATCTGGCGCAGAAAATCGACCGTGGAACTCTTGCCGTTTGTGCCCGTGACGGCGGCGATGACGGCAGGCTGGCGTGGATGAAAGGCGGCGGCCGCATGAGCAAGGACGAGGCGCGGCTCCGCGACCTTGACTGCCGGAACGGCCCAGCTTCCGTCGCGCTGGTCCGTGAGGATGGCGGCTGCGCCGGACGTGATGGCGGCTTCGATGTAATCGCGCCCATCCCCGGCGACGCCCTGCAGGGCCGCGAACAGGAAACCCGGCCGGACCTTGCGGCTGTCAGCCGTCAAGCCGGAAATCTCGATCGGGGGCGTCGCGGGGGCGAGGCGTTGGGGTATGATCTGGTCGAGTTTCATAACGTCCTCGAGTCCGAGGCGACACGCGGACCGGCCTGGCCGCTTGCCGGCGCATCGAACACCGGCTCCACGTCCAGCATCGGCGCCGCGCGCGCGATGACACGCCCGGCGATCGAGGCGGCCGTGTAGGCGGCCGTTCGCGCATCGCCCGTTCTGGGCACGGCTTCATCGAGGACGACAAGGACGACAAATTGAGGGCGCGAAGCCGGGAAAACGGCGGCGAAAGAGGTGATGTTGCGGTCGGGGTCGTAGCCGTCAGGACCCGGCTTCTCGGCGGTGCCCGTTTTTCCCGCCACCTCATAACCCCGCGCTTCGGCGTTGGCGCCTGTTCCCGTGAGCACGGTCTGTCGCAGCATCGACACGACCGCCTCGGCCGTAGCGGCGGTCATCACCTGCTTGCGTTTGACGCCGGCGTCATCGCCGGGCTCCAGCAGAAGCGGCTGAAGCCTGTACCCGCCATTGGCGAAAGGCACGAAACTCATGGCGAAGGCGAGCGGCGTCACCGAAATCCCGTGACCATAGCTCACGGTCGCGGCGGTCAGCTTGTCCCATTCGGCGGGCGTCAGGGGCGCCGCCGAGCCTGGCCCTTCGAAATCCGGACGGGTGAGAAGTCCCAGGTCGGACAGGAACGCCTTCTGCCGGCCAGGTCCGACGCGCTGGGCAATCTGGACGGCGCCGATGTTGGAGGAGTAGGCCAGAATGTCGGTTGCGGTGACGGCGCCGGGATGATCCAGCGGGTGGGAGTCGCGAACCGTCGCGGACCCGATCCTGATCGGCGTCGAAACATCGAAGATGTCATCCGGCCCCAGTTCGCCGGCTTCCAGCGCGGCCGCGACGATGAGCGGCTTGTAGATCGAACCCAGTTCGAACAGCGAATTCATGGCGCGGTTCGGCTTTGCGGCGTCGGTCCTGTCGCCTGGACGGTTGGGATCGATCGCCGGCCATGACGCAATCGCACGGATGGCGCCGTTGGACGCATCGACGATGACGCCCGCCCCGCCCTTCATGGTGAAGGTCTCGAACGCATGATCCAGTTCCGCCTCAAGCGCGAACTGCGCGCCGGCGTCGAGCGTCAGCCTGAATGGCGCGCCGCCTTTGGAAAGACGATCGTCAAAAGCGTTTTCGACACCCTCGACGCCCTTCCCGTCGATGTCTGTGAAGCCCAGCAGGTGTCCCGCGAGGCGGCCGCCCGGATAGACGCGGCGCATGTCCTCCTCGAACCGCAGGCCTTCCAGACCCAGCGCGAACACGGCCTGTTTCTGGCGCGGCGTTATCCCGCGCACGATCCATACGAACCGGCGGTCGCGCGCGGACAACTTCGCTGTCAGTTCCGGGACGTCGAGTTCGGGCAGCACGCCGGCGAGGCTCCGCGCCACTTCTTCGGCGTCCCAGATCGCGCCTGGATCGGCCGACAGGGACCAGGCCGCCAGTGAGGTCGCGAGCAGGTCGCCATTGCGATCGACGATGTCCGCGCGTCTTGCAGCCTCCGGCGCCGGCCCGGCAGCGGCATTCCCGCCGGGACCGCTGAAGGATATCTGCGCCGAACGCCCCACGATCACCGCGAACACCAGGGCCAGCGTCCCCGCCACCAGCCGGGCCCGCCATGGCCCCCACCTGTCCCCGGACGGTCGCCGGTCCCGCGCGTGAAAGTCCGGCTCCGTCATTGCTCCGCGGCGCCTGGCGTCGGTTGCTGGACAGGCGCCGCCTCCGCGCCCACGCGACGCGACAGCATCTCGACGGCCGTGAACTGGTCGGGCGAGGCCGGCGCGAGGCCAAGACGTTCCCGCGCCAGCGGACCGATGCGTTCGGGGCGCGTGAGATAGGCCTCCTCCGCCTTGAGCACCGCGATTTCCTCCGAGGCCCGCTCGATCTCGCCCTGCAGGGTCTCGATGCGCGCCTCATTTTCCTGGGCGCCGAGCTTGGCGCGGTAGACGCCGACGGCGAGGCCGACCACGACCAGACCCCCGATGATCGCGAGATGCTTCATGCGACTCCCTCAAGCTGCCTCAGCCCCGGCAGGCGGAGCGCGTCCTCGACCTGTCCGCCCCATGCCGGAGCGTCCGTCCGCAGGGCCCAGCGCAGGCGCGCGGATCTCGCCCTTGGATTGGCGTCGCTTTCCTCCTCGGATGGCTCGATCGCCTTGCGCTGCAGCACCTCGAACGAGGGCGCGGCGCCGGCCGGCGCGTCGGGCGTGTGCCGCGAGACGCCGGGAGAATGGCCCGAGCGGGCGCGCAGGAAGTTCTTGACGATGCGGTCCTCGATCGAATGG
>JAWXBJ010000027.1:0-18277 GCA_034439955.1 Alphaproteobacteria bacterium | reverse complement strand
GGGCGTTAGCCTCGTTGCACGCCGGACTTCGCCGCTGACGGTCCCTCGGCCATCAACCGGGACAAAACCTGAAAACCCGCCAGGCCGGCCCGGGCCGGCGCCGCGACACACCCTTGACTAGTTAGTTTCATAATCGTAGAACCATTCCGGATAATGACAACAATCGGAACCGCGCCATGGCCGCTGCCCGTCCCAGCCTCATCCCCGCCCTCTTCTATCGCGACCCCGCCGCCGCATCCGCCTGGTTGCAGAAGGCGTTCGATTTCGAGATCGACATGCTGATCGAGGATGCCGAAGGCGCCGCCGTTCATATCGAGCTGCGGTACGGCGAAAGCGTCGTCATGGTCGGCGTCGAATGGACCGACGACCACAAGAGTCCCGCCTCCATCGGCGGCAAGTGCACCCAGACCGTCCATGTGCATGTGCCGGCGGACATCGACGCGCATTGCGCCCGCGCCGAGGCGGCCGGCGCCGAGATCCTGATGCGGCCGGAGACCCAGTTCTACGGCGATCGCACCTACCGCGCCCGCGACCTTGAAGGCCATATGTGGACCTTCGGCCAGACGGTGGAGGCCGTCGCCCCCGCCGACTGGGACAAGGCGATGGGGTTCAAGACCTATGTTCGCGACGCTTGAACGTGTGACGCGGATGACCCCAACCGCCTTCCTTGAACTCGCCCTCGCCCTGCCCGAGGTCGTGGCGGGCTCACACATGGGCCATGGCGATCTGCGCGTGCGCACGAAAATCTTCGCGACGCCAGCGGACCGCGAAGGCGGCAAGGCGGTTCTCAAGCTCACGCCTGAACAGCAACAGATGCTCTGCGAGGCTGAGCCTGCGATCTTTGCTCCCGTACCGGGCGGATGGGGCGCCAGGGGCTGGACCCATCTAACGGCCGCCGCCGCCGACCCGGCCGCAGCACGCTCCGCCTTGTGGACGGCCTGGCGCAATGTCGCGCCGAAAGCGCTACGGACACTTCACCCATGAGCATCGACGCAGTGCTCGCCGCTCTCGCCGATCCTCATCGCCGCCAGACCGTCGAACTGTTGACGAAAAAGCCACGCCGGGCGGGCGAGCTTGCCGCTCTGCTCGACATCCCGGCCCCTGCCATGAGCCGCCATCTCAAGGCGCTGCGTGAGGCGGGCCTGATCGCCGAATCGCATCCCGAATTCGATCAGCGCGTGAGGATCTACGCCTTGAACACACCCCGTCTGCGGGAGCTGCAGGAATGGCTCGCACGCGCCGAACGCGGCTGGTCCGCCCAGCTCGCGGCCTTCAAGAAACATGTCGAGAAAAAACCGTGACGCCTCCCGACGCGCAGCGGACGGCTTCGCGCGTCGTCGTGTCGATCCGCGTTCACGCAACGCCGGTGCGCGCATTCGAAGTATTCACCTCACAGATCGGCGCATGGTGGGTTCCCAGCGACCTGTTGCAACTCACACCGCGGAGCCCAGGCCTGCTCTCCTTCGAGCCGCCGGACGCCAGCGGCGAAGGCGGCCGCCTCATCGAGACGCTCCCGAATGGCAGGGTTTTCGAGGTCGGCGCAATCCGTCGCTGGCTCCCCGGCGAAAGCGTCGTCCTGGGTTGGCGGCAGGCCAGCTTTGGCCCTGAGCACCACACCGAGGTGGAAATCCGTTTCGAACCGGTGGACGGCCAGACCCGTGTCACCATAGAGCATCGCGGCTGGGACAGCCTGCCGCAGGAGCACGTCGCCCGTCACGGCTTCCCGCTTCCCGTGTTCCTCCAGCGCCAGGGCGAACAGTGGAAAAGCGGTCTGGCTGCTTTTGCCGCGATCCTGGCGCATTTGCCCGTGCTTGAACGAACCGAAGATTGACGCCGTGGCCGCGCGCGGAGTATCCGCCTTGGCGGGCGTTCGAAGACGAATTTCAAAGGTCCTCTTGTACGCTCCAGCCGGATCAATCCCTCCATGGCCCTGTCGTCCGCATCCTCACTGTCTTCTCCGGGCAAGTTCGGGAAGAACGCCTTCTTCTTCGTGATCGTCACCGTCTTCATCGACATGATGGCTTTCGCCGTCATCATGCCCTCGATGCCGTTCCTGATGTCGGAGCTGACCGGGCTGCCCATCGAGGACGTGGTGCCCTGGGGCGGCTACATCACCGTGGTCTACGCCATCATGAACTTCATCACCCAGCCGATCCTGGGCAATCTCTCGGACCGCTTTGGCCGCCGTCCGATCCTGCTCATTTCGATGGGCACGCTGGCGATCGACTTTCTCATCATGGGGTTCGCCCACTCGATCTGGCTTCTCTTCCTCGGCCGTTTCCTGTCCGGCCTGTCAGGCGCCACGCACTCGACGGCTGCGGCCTACATCGCCGACACCACCGAGCCGGAAAACCGCGCCAAGGCTTTCGGCATGCTGGGCGCAGCCTTCGGGCTGGGCTTTATTCTCGGGCCTGTCATTGGCGGCTTGCTGGGTCAGATCGATCCGCGCGCGCCGTTTTTCGCGGCGGCGGGCCTTGCGGGCCTCAACTTTCTCTACGGAATGTTCGTCCTCCCCGAATCCCTCGACCGCGAGCACCGCCGGCCTTTCGACTGGAAACGCGCCAACGCCTTCGGCGCTTTCAAGCACTTCTCGAAGATCCCGCACCTTGCCTGGTTCATCGTGGCGATGGGCTTCTACGGTTTTGCGCACTGGGTCTATCCAGCCACGTTCAGCTATTTCGGTCCGATCAAGTTCGGGTGGGATGCGCAGATGACCGGCCTCGCCCTCGGCGCCGTCGGCGTCGGCTCGGCGCTGGTGCAGGGCGGGCTCATCGGGCCGGCCATGAAGACCTTCGGCGCGACGCGCCTTGTTTTCTTCGGCTTCATCGTCACCGCCGTGACGTTCGTCTGCTACGCGATCGCGACCGAAAGCTGGATGATCTTCGCCATCATACCCCTCGGCGCCCTAGCGGGCCTGATCGGCCCCGCCATGAACCAGATCATGACCGCTCGCGTCGCCCGCAACGCCCAGGGCGAACTCCAGGGCGCGCTCGCCAGCGTCCAGGCGCTTGGCAACGTCTTCTCGCCGGTCCTGATGACCCAGACCCTTTTCTACTTCACGCACAGCGCCGCTCCGGTCTATTTCCCCGGCGCCGCCTTCGCCCTGGCTGCGGTCATCACCGCTCTTGCCATCTTCCCGCTGATCAAGGGGCTGCAATCGACCCCAAAGATCGCCGATCCCGCCATCGATGGCCCAGGACTGGTCGAAGCTCCGGCTGCCGCCGAAACGGCCGCCGTGGCGACGCCCTGACCCTTGGCGGCGACCCGGGCCAGCAGCGATCGGAATGCGGGACCCCGCCCGGCGCTATTCCTCGACCGCGATGGCGTTATCAATGTCGATCGCGGCTATGTCAGCCGGATCGAGGATTTCGAGTGGATCGACGGTGCGGTGGAAACCATCGCCGCCTTCAATGCCCGCGACTGGCGGGTTTTCCTGGTCACCAATCAGTCCGGAGTCGCTTTCGGCTACTACTCCGAGGACGATCTTTCCGCCCTGCATGCCTGGATGACCGGTGAACTCGCCGCGCGCGGGGCCGTCATCGATCGCATCTATCACTGCCCCTACCACGCCGAGGGTTTGCTCGAGCGCTACCGCCGCGACAGCTTCGACCGCAAACCCCGGCCCGGCATGCTGATCCAGGCGATGACCGATTTTCCCGTCATCCGGGAGCAGTCCTTCCTGATCGGCGACAAGGATGCCGACGTCGAGGCCGCCAGCGCCGCCGGGATAAAGGGCTTTCTCTTTACTGGCGGCAATCTCGCGCGCTTCGCCGAATGGGCGCTGGCGGACATGGATGCGAGCCGCTGAAATCCTTGAGCCCGTGAACGCGCGCCCGTGGTGCTCGATATGGTGAACAGGCCGCAAAGCGGCCGTCCGTCGAACCAAGAGGGCGTGTTAGCTGCCGGCTTCAGCCCGGCGGCGCTATCGCCTGCGCCGGCGGCAGCGGCGCGGATTCGATCGAGGTGTTGGGCGAAGCGGGAACCGCAACGGCTGGGTCCGCCACCAGAGGCCCGGGGGCCGACACGAGCCCGCCCGTGCTGGTCCAGGCGTTCAGGGCGTTGACGGCCGTCTCGTTTTTCCCCCGCGCGACGAAGCCGGACTGCGACATGCTGATTTCATAGATCGCCCCGTCCACCATGGGCATGTAGGCGCCGGACCCGAACGTCGTGTCGAGCTGCTGGAACGGCGTGTACTTTCCGAAAGGCAGGGCCAGCACATCCATGCCGGCATCGTCCTTGATCGAATCGTCTGCCGTCGAGGGCGTCGAGTTTTCCCGCGCCGCGTCGTCCCAGCGACCCTGGATGCGCTCCAGGCGGTAAAAGGCGTCGGCCCCGATGACATTCGCCCAGGGCTGCAGTTTCCAGACCCTTGCCTCCATGCGGAATTTGTCGCCCGCAAGGGCATAGTCCTTGGGCTCCAGCAACACGCCCTGCTTGTCGGCCTTGCGGACGGTGGCCGTGAACTGGCTGACGCTGGTCTGGTCGAGAGAGACCTCGGCCACGAGATTTTCGTGCGTCAGCCGCTTGTAGGTCTGGAGATTGAGCCCGATCAGCCCGATGATCGCGGCGCCCGCCAGCGTGAGGCCCCCGAACAGGAATCTCAACGAGCCGGAGAACAGTTTCAGCTGGAACAGGCGACCAAGCCCGCCCACCAGCATCAGCACGCCCACCAGTCCGACAAACGCCGGAATCGCCCACCAGATCGACATTTAGCCACCCTTAGCCGAATGACGGCTGCGCGCTATTGCCTGCGCTGTCCGCCGTACCCGCCTTCTTTACCATACACGACGGCTTGTGGCCTACCCGGGGTCTGCAGGAATGCCGGACCTGCGGCTCGGGGGCATCTGGAGCGCTTTCAGGCGTGCCGGGAACGGGTTCGCCGTCAGAAAACGCGACCAAACAAGAATCTGGAGATTTTCGGCGACTTCAGGATCGGCGAAAAATTCTAGAAGACGCGGGGGCGATCCTTGCGCTCCAGATGCAGGCCGCATTCGGACTTGTCGCGGCCCACCCAGCGGCCGGAGCGGACATCGGAAGGATCGACCGGCCTCACCGTGCACGGCCAGCAGCCTATGGACGGATAGCCCTCCGCCACCAGCGGATGCACGGGGAGCCTGCGGGCCTCGAAATAGACCGCGACCTCCTCGGGTCCCCAGCCCGCCAGCGGGTTCACCTTGTAGCGGCCCTCCGAGAACTCGAAAACCGGCAGCGCCAGCCGGCCGCCGCCATGGAAACGCTTGCGACCCGTGATCCAGGCGTCGAAACCGCGCAGGGCGGGCTCCAGCGGTCGCACCTTGCGAACCTCGCAGCAGGCGTCCGGATCAGACTTGTGGAGTATGTATCTGGGATCGACCGCCTTGACCTCCCCGGCGTCCGGCACAACCGTCCGGATGTCCGACAACCCCAGAAAATCCCGCAGCGCGTCGCGATACTGGAGCGTCTGCTGAAAGTGCATTCCGGTGTCGATGAAGATCACCGGGAGCGAGGGATCGACGTCGGCGATCAGGCCCAGCATCGCCGCGCTCTCGGCGCCAAAGGACGACACATAGGTGAGCTTCGGTCCAAACTCGCGCAGCGCCGTCCGGATGATGTCCTGGGCCGACCCGCCCCGCATTTCGGCGTTCAGTCGCGCGACTTTTGCTTCGGGCGCCTCCAGAGCCGTATCAAGCGTTTCCATCAGCTAGGCCCTGCCCCTGTGGCGCTTTACAAAGACCGTCTCGCGCCCGTCGGCGGTGGCCTGATAGACTTCGGACAGTTCGGCCGTCGCCTCGGCGTAGATGTCCTCGGCGTTCGCGCTGTCGAACATCATGGCGTCGAAGCCGGCGCGTTTCATGTAGCCGAGCTGGTCGCGCAACACATGCCCGACCGCCCGCATCTCGCCCTTGTACCCAAGCCGCCGGCGCAGCAGCTGGGCGATCGAATAGCCGCGTCCGTCGGTGTATTTGGGAAACATCACCTCGATCACATGGAGCCGGTCGAGATGCTCCTTCAGCAGCCCCGGATCGTCCGACGGCGCCAGCCGCACGCCGATCGCCTCGTTGCGCGCCAGCAGCACGTCGTGCTCGCTCAGAAACCGGCCCAGCGAAACGGTGATGCATCCGCCCGGCGACAGCTCGTGGCCATCCTCGGCATGCGCCCACACATTGTCGACTTCGCGGCCGTCCTTAAGCAGAGGCATAGAGCGCCTCCTTGAACGGCGCCTGGCCTACGCGCGCCAGCGTGTCGATGAATTTCTCCGCCTGCGAGGATCGCAATTCGAGATAGCGGTCCACCACGCGCTTGAAGGCGGGCGCGACCTCCTCGTGCTTGAGGCCGGGACCTGCGATTTCGCCGATCGCGGCATGCTCGTCGGCCCGGCCGCCAAACAGGATCTGGTAAAATTCCTCGCCCTTCTTGTCGACGCCGAGCACCCCGATATGGCCGACATGGTGATGGCCGCAGGCGTTGATGCAGCCCGATATGTTGACGTGAAGCGTGCCGACATCGTCCTCGACCTCGGGGTCGGCGAAAGCCGCCTGGATTTCGTTGGCGAGCGAAATCGAACGGGCGTTGGCGAGATTGCAATAGTCGAGGCCCGGGCACGCAATCAGGTCGGTGACGAGGCCGGCATTCGCCGAGGCGAGACCGGCGGCGGCAAGCGCCGAGTAGACCGCCGGGACATCGTCGAGTTTCACATGCGCCAGCACGAGGTCCTGCTCGTGGGCGACCCGGATATCGTCCATGCCATACCGTTCGGCGATGTCGGCCGCCGCCCGCATCTGGTCTGACGTTGCATCGCCCGGCGCGACGCCCTGCGGTTTCAGCGAGATGTGCACGGCCGTATAGCCCGCGATCCTGTGTGGCCGCAGATTGATCCGCGCCCACCGCGCCAGCCCTCTGTCGGCTGCCCTGGCCGTCTCAAACGTCCGCGAAGTCGCCGGCAGCGTCTCGAATTCCGGCGGCGCGAAATACGCCTTGATGCGCGCAATCTCTTCTGCGGGAAGAATCACCTTCTCCCACGACGTCTGCGCGTCGAACTCCTCATCGACCTGACGGCGATACTCGTCCGGGCCCAGCTCGTTGACCAGGATTTTGATGCGCGCCTTGTACTTGTTGTCGCGCCGGCCATGGCGATTGTAGACGCGCATGTTGGCCTCGAGATAGCTCAGCAGGTCCTGCTTGCTTACCCATTCGCGGATGGTGTGGCCCACATAGGGCGTGCGTCCCATGCCGCCGCCGACGATCACCTCGAACCCGACCTCGCCGGCGTCGTCGGTCTTCATGTGCAGGCCGATATCGTGAAGCCGCACCGCCGCGCGGTCGGCGACCGCGCCGGTCACCGCGATCTTGAACTTGCGCGGCAGATGGGAAAATTCCGGATGGAAGGTCGACCACTGCCGGATGATCTCACACCACGGCCGCGGATCCTCCAGCTCATCGACCGCCGCGCCCGCCAGATGATCCGACGTGACATTGCGGATGCAGTTTCCCGACGTCTGGATCGCATGCATCTCAACGTCGGCCAGCGCGTCCAGCACATCGGGAATATCGGCGAGTGCAATCCAGTTGTACTGGATGTTCTGCCGGGTGGTGAAATGCCCGTAGCCCTTGTCATACCTGTCCGCGATCATCGCGAGCTGCCGCATCTTGGCGCTGTCGAGCTGGCCATAGGGAATCGCCACCCGCAGCATGTAGGCATGCAGTTGCAGATAGACGCCATTCTGCAGCCTCAACGGCTTGAAGTTCTCTTCCAGCAACTCGCCGGCCAGCCGGCGCTCCACCTGCCCGCGAAACTGCTTCGCGCGCTCCCGTACAAGCGTCTCGTCAAACTCGTCATAGCGATACATCAGGCGGCCTTCCTGGCATGGCCGATGCCCAGATCGGTCTCGATCCTCGCCACCCAGCGCTGCACGGAGGGAAACTCGGAAAGATCAAAGCCGCCCTCGTGCGCGACCCGCGTATAGGCCACCAGCGCGATGTCCGCGAGCGTCATCGCCGGGCCGACGAAATAGTCGTTGGACGTGAGGTGCATCTCCATCACCCCCAGCGCCCGCCGCCCGCGCGCCAGAAGCTGCGGATCGATCTCGTCCTCGCCGAGATTCTGGAACATCACGCGAAAGCGCCGCACGGCGATATAGGGCTCGTGGCTGTACTGTTCCCAGAACAGCCAGGAGAACATCAGCGCCCGCTGGAAGGCGTCGGCGGGAATCAGCTCGTGCCCCGGCGTCGTTTCCGCAAGATAGAGGATGATCGCGTTCGACTGCGGCAGGATGCGGCCGTCGGGCATCCGCAGCACCGGCGCCTGGCCGGAGGGATTCATCGCCATGAACGCGTCCGAGCGCGTGCCGCCGTGCATGACGCTGACATCGATCCAGTCATGTTCGATGCCGAGAAGGTCGGCGGTCCATTTGGTCTTGAGGCAGTTGCCGCTGATCCGGTCGCCGTACAGCGTCAGGGTGGAGATCGGTCGGTTCGGCATGCCTAGGGATTCCCCGCTTGCTTGCCGAACATCGGATGATTGGTCGGCCCCCGCGCACGGATGGTCTCGCGGATGGTCTCGCGCCCGGCGACCGCGCCTTCCGGCGTCACCTGCATGAGATAGGGATCGGCGGCGCGGGTCTGGTCTGTCGCCGCGACGGCCAGCGCCTCCAGAGCCGCCGGCCCGCTCATGACGGCCGCGTCGGTCAGCGCCTCCGACCAGTCCCGCGTAGCTGTCAGATAGACGACGCGCCCGGTGCGCGTATCCCAGCCCGTGACCACTTTCGGGATGTCAGGTCCAAGCTTGGGCCGCTCCGAGCTCATGCGAGCATCTCCCAGAGCGAGCCGATGGTGGGTTCCGCCCCCGTGTTCTCCACCGCGCATGCGGGGGAGGTGGCTCGCGACGCCTTCATCGCGAGACGGAGGGGGTTTGCGCTCTCACGCCCCAGCGCCGCAACTTCCCCGATCACAAGCAGAGCCGGCCCCGCAATCCCGTTGCGCTGCACAAGCGCCGAAAGCTCGCCGAGCGCGCCAAACACCCGCTTCTCGTCCAACCGCGTCCCGTTCTCGATCACTGCGACCGGCGTATCCGCGCCGCGGCCCGCTGCGATCAGTCTTGCCGCGATCGCCTCGCTCGTCCCGACGCCCATGAACACCACGACGGTCTGGTTCGTCCGGGCCAACGCGGTCCAGTCGAGGTCCGGCTCGGCGCCCAGCGCCGCATGTCCGGTGACAAACGTCACGGACTGGGCCATGTCGCGATGCGTCAGCGGAATCTGCGCCGCCGCCGCGCACCCCAGCGCTGCCGAAATCCCGGGAACAACTTCGACTTCGATTCCCTCCGCCCGCAGCGCCTCGACTTCCTCGCCGCCGCGCCCGAACACGAACGGATCGCCGCCCTTCAGCCGCACGACCGCTCTGCCGGCGCGCGCCGCCTCGATCATCCGGCGGTGAATCTCCTCCTGCGGAACCGAATGCTCGCCCCTCGATTTGCCCACAGCCACTACAACGGCGCCGGGATTGACCAGCGCCATGACGCCCTCGCCCACCAGCCGGTCGGCGAAAACGACTTCGGCGCGCTGGATCAGCTTCAACGCCCTGACGGTCAGAAGCTCGGGATCGCCCGGTCCGGCCCCGACGAGGAAGACGCGCCCCGCAAAGGCCGCCGCCTGGCGGCTTTCAAGGTGATCCGCCAGTGTCTCCGCCATCATTGGCCCTTTGGTTCTTCTCACGCGGCGAGCTATAACGCAGCGTGCGCCGCCTAACCACAGGCATGCCGGTCATGGGCATGCAGGTCACAGGCACGCAGATGGCTGGCAAACGAGCCTAGCGCAATGAACGTTTCCTAAGAAGAAGCATTAGAGCCCCTCACCGCCGACGGGGCCGACCCGGTACAGAGGAATGCATGGCCGCTGAAGAACGTCTGCCCGCCCTCAACGCCCTGCGCGCCTTCGAGGCGGCGGCCCGCCACCTCTCCTTCACCCGCGCCGCCGAGGAGCTGAACGTGACGCCCGGCGCGATCAGTCAGCAAATCCGCCAGCTGGAGGAGTTCGCCGGCGCGCCGCTGTTTCGCCGCACCGGGAGGCAGGTGTTGCTGACCGAGGCGGGATCAGCCGCCCTGCCCCTTCTCACCAACGCGTTCGAGATGATGGCCGAGGCTGTCCATCACATGCGTGCGCCCGCTCGACGCGACCGGCTGATGGTGTCCTCGGCGCCGTCCTTCGCCGCCAAATGGCTGGCCGCCCGGCTGGACAAGTTCCAGGGCGAGCACCCGGAGGCCGAGGTCTGGATTTCCGCCGACCTCGCTCTCACCGAATTCAACTCGACCGACATCGATCTCGCCATCCGCTATGGCAAGGGCGTTTATGACGGCCTGCGCGCGGAAAAAATCCTCTCGGAATCCGTTCTGCCGGTGTGTTCGCCCGACCTCCTCACCGGCCCAAGGCCCCTGCGCACCCCGGCCGACCTGTCCGCGCATGTCCTGCTCCACGACGAAGGCCCGGAAACCGATCCCTCCTGTCCCGACTGGAAGAGCTGGCTCGCCGCCCGCGGCGTCACCACCGTCGACGCCACGCGCGGCCCTCGCTTCAACCAGTCGGCGCTGGTCGTCGAAGCCGCAGCAGCCGGTCGCGGCGTCGCCCTGGCGAAGCACGCCATCGCGGCCGGCGACCTTTCCAGCAACCGCCTCGTGGCGCCGTTCGCCGACGGTTCTGCCGCGATCGATTTCGCCTACTGGATCGTCTGGCCCAAATGGCGCACGCCCTCGAAACTCTCGCGCGCCTTCATCAACTGGCTGAAGGCCGAAGCCCAGGCCGGCGAGGTGACAGGGGTTTAGAAACGCTGACCGTCGCCCTCATGTGAGGCAGCCCACGAAGCGCGCGTCCGTCGAAGAACGAGGGCGCTAACCCGCCTTGACGCCTTGATCTCCCGTGGCGCTGCCCGGCTCGGACCCGAATATCCGTCCGCTGGCCACGCGGATCGCCAGCCTCTGTCCCACCGCCGCCGGCGCATCCGCATCGACGTCGAACTCGATCCGGTTCTTGGCGAGGCCCGCCTCGATCGAGATACGACGCGATCCGCCGATGCGTCGCGTCGCCGTCACCACTCCGCCCAATCCGCCCGAACCGTTTTCGACGACCACCACATCTTCCGGCCGCAGATAAAGTTCGGCGCGGCCGTCCCTGACCCCGCCCACATCGACGTCGAGCGCCTGGTCGTCGAGCCAGGCCTTGCCCTGCCGAACCTCCACAGGGATGCAGCTGGATTCGCCGATGAACGAGAAGACGAAGGGCGTCAGGGGCGAGTCATAGATCTCATCGGCCGTCGCCGACTGCTCGATCCGGCCATTGTTCATCACCACCACCCGGTCGGCAAGCTCAAGCGCCTCTTCCTGGTCATGGGTCACGAACAGGGTCGTGTGGCCGGTCCGGTCATGCAGGTCGCGCAGCCAGCGGCGCAGATCCTTGCGCACCCGCGCATCCAGCGCTCCGAACGGCTCGTCCAGCAGCAGAACCTTGGGCTCGATCGCCAGCGCCCGCGCCAGCGCCACACGCTGCCTCTGCCCTCCCGAAAGCTGCGCCGGGAAGCGCCGCTCCAGGCCCGACAGCTGCACGAGGTCGAGCAGTTCGAGGACGCGCCGCCTGATCTCGGACTCCTTCGGCCGCGACCCGCGCGGCCGCGCCCTCAGCCCGAAAGCCACATTGTCGAGCACCCGCATGTGCTTGAACAACGCGTATTGCTGGAAGACGAAGCCGACCCGCCGGTCCTGAATGCGCCCCTGGGACGCATCGTCCTGGTCGAACAGTATCTGCCCCGCATCTGGCGTCTCCAGCCCCGCGATCGTCCGCAGCAGGGTCGTCTTGCCCGAGCCCGAAGGTCCCAGCAGCGCGACCAGTTCGCCGGATGCGACGCTCAGCGAGACATCGTCCAGCGCGGCCAGATCGACATAGTGCTTGCTGACATTGACGACGCGAACCTGCATTTTCCTGGGCGCTTCTCTGGCTCACGTGTTTCGTCGCGTCGCCGCGAGTTCGCCGGCGTAACGAACCTCCAGCAGCGTCTTGAAGCCGAGCGTGACCAGCGCCAGCATGGCCAACAGGGACGCCACGGCGAAGGCCGCCACCGTCTTGTTGTCGTTGTAGAGAATCTCGACGTGAAGCGGCAGCGTGTTGGTCAGGCCGCGAATGTGCCCGGAGACGACCGACACCGCGCCGAACTCGCCCATCGCGCGGGCGTTGCAGAGCAGCACCCCGTAGAGCAGGCCCCATTTGACGTTGGGCATCGTGACCAGAAAGAACGTCCGCCAGCCGCTCGCGCCAAGCGACAGCGCCGCCTCTTCCTCCTGCGACCCCTGTTCCTGCATCAGCGGGATCAGTTCGCGGGCGATGAAGGGAAAGGTGATGAAGATGGTCGCGAGCACGATGCCGGGCACGGCGAACAGGACCTGGATTCCCTGCTCGGCCAGCCACGGACCAAGCACGCTGTTGGCTCCGAACAGCAGGACGAAAACCAGTCCCGACACCACCGGCGATACCGCGAAGGGCAGATCGATCAGCGTGATCAACAGCGCCTTGCCCCTGAAGTCGAACTTGGCGATCGCCCAGGCCGCCGCGACGCCGAACACCAGATTGGCCGGCACCGCGATCGCGGCCACCAGCAGCGTCAGCTGCAATGCCGAAATTGCATCCGGATGGGCGAAGGCGTCGAAATAGGACCCGAAGCCCTCTTGCAGCGCATCGACGAACACGACCAGAAGCGGTGCGATCAGGATCAATCCGAGGAATGCGATCGCCAGTGTGAGCAGCACATGCCGCGTGATGGGGCCCTCCCCTGTCGGCAAGGCGCGGCGCGGCGGCGGCGGCTCGGCGGGCGATCTGGATGCGTCTTCAGACATGACCGAACCATCTGCGGCTGGCGGCCTGGATCAGGTTGATCACCAG
This sequence comes from Alphaproteobacteria bacterium, assembly GCA_034439955.1. Lineage (GTDB taxonomy): Bacteria > Pseudomonadota > Alphaproteobacteria > Caulobacterales > Hyphomonadaceae > UBA7672. Next base: position 5,381 of record JAWXBJ010000027.1, on the reverse strand, counting down.
CAGGGATGCGAAGGAGATCGCCAGCATGATCAGCGCGATGGCGGTCGCGCCGGCATAATTGTTCTCCTCGAGCCGGATGACGATCAGCAGGGGAGCGATCTCCGAGACGTAGGGCAGATTGCCGGCGATGAAGATCACCGAACCATATTCGCCGACCCCCCGCGCAAAGCTGAGGGCGAACCCGGTCAGGATGGCCGGCAGCAGGGTCGGAAGCATCACCCGCGTCACGATGCGCAATCGTCCGGCGCCTAGCGTCGCTGCGACCTCCTCCGTGTCCCGTTCTATGTCTTCCAGCACGGGCTGGACGGTGCGCACGACAAAAGGCAGGCCGACGAACACCAGCGCCATCACGACGCCGAGGGGCGTGAAACCGACCTTTATCCCGAACCAGTCGTCGAGAATGAAACCGAACGGGCCGTTGGGCGCATAAAGATTGGCGAGCGCGATCCCGGCGACTGCCGTCGGCAGAGCGAAGGGGAGATCGACGGCGGCGTCGAGCCATCTTCTGCCCGGGAAGCGGTAGCGCACCAGCACCCACGCGACGATCAGGCCGAACACCGTGTTGATGACGGCCGCCGCCAGCGCCGCGCCAAAGCTGAGCTGCAGCGCCCTGGCGACCCGGTCATCGGCCACGACGTCCCAGAAGCCGTCCCAGCCCAGCGTCGCCGAGCGAAAGACGAGGCCGGTCAGCGGAATGAGCACGATCAGGCTGAGATAGGCGACCGTATAGCCAAGGCTCAGGCCGAAGCCCGGCAGGATGCTGCGCCGGCGCCAGCGCGCGCCTCGCGCCCGGGGCGCCGCCATCATGATCTATCTCGCCGGCTGGTAGATCTGGTCGAACAGGCCGCCTTCAGCGAAATGCTTGGCGCGGGCGCTGGTCCAACCGCCGAACAGGACATCATCCACACTCACGAGTTCGATCTGCCTGAAGCGCGCGAGATCGGCCGGGTCGGCGTCCCCCGGACGCGCCGGCCGGAAATAATGCCTGGCCGCCATTCGCTGTCCGGTCGGCGAGTAGAGATATTCGAGATAGGCCTCCGCGAGGGCTCGCACACCATGGCTGTCGGCATTGCCGTCCACCAGCGCGACCGGCGGCTCGGCCCGGATGGAGAGCGACGGGTAGATGATCTCGAAACCGTCCGCCTCGAACTCGGCGAGCGCGAGATAGGCCTCGTTCTCCCAGGTGATCAGCACGTCGCCGATTCCGCGTTGGGCGAAAGTGGTGGTCGATCCCCGTGCTCCGGTGTCGAGCAAAGGCGCGTTGCGATAGACGGCGGCGACGAACTCCCGGGCCTTCTCCTCGTCGCCCCGCTTATTGCGGCTGGCCCAGGCCCAGGCCGCGAGATAGTTCCACCGTGCGCCGCCGGACGTCTTGGGATTCGGCGTCACGACCTGCACGCCCGGCCTGGCGAGGTCGCCCCAGTCGCGGATGGATTTCGGATTGCCCGCGCGCACAAGGAACACGATCGTCGACGTGTACGGGGCGGAATTCGACGGCAGGCGCGAGCGCCAGTCAGCCGGAATTATTTTGGTGGCTTCCGCGATGAGGTCGATGTCGCCCTGCAGCGCCAGCGTCACCACATCCGCCTCGAGCCCGTCCGCGACGGCGCGAGCCTGCTTGCCGCTGCCGCCATGGGACATGTTGACGGTCACGGTCTCGCCCGTCTCCGCCTTCCAGTGCGCGATGAAGTCGGCGTTGAACTCCTCGTAGAATTCCGCCGTTGGGTCGTATGACACGTTGAGCAGCGCCGGCCCCGATGAGCCCGGCGTACAGCACGCAAGCGCCAGCGCCGCGGCGAATGTCGCAAGGGTCGGCAGATGCATGTGCAAAGACTCCGGGCGTCGTTACGCTACCGGTCAAGTAGGGATTGTCAACGCAACAGCTAGCCCACCGCGTCGCGCAGCCGGACGGGCGCCCGCTCCGCCACGGCATCGGCGATGGTCGTGCGGTCGAGCACGTCGCGGGTCGCGTCCGCGACGCGCGCGAAGACCCGCCGCACCTCGCACGCGCCCTCGTCCCTGCAATCCTCGCAACGCCGGTACGCCATCTTCGAGAGGCACGGCAAGGGTGCGATGGGACCGTCCACGATGCGCAGGACCTGCCCGAACGAAATCGTGTCCGCAGGCCGCAAAAGCGCGTAGCCGCCGGCTTTTCCGCGCTTGCTGACGACCAGGCCGTGTCGCTTGAGATCGAGCAGGATCTGCTCGAGGAACTTCTTGGGAATGCTCTGGCTTTCGGCGATGTCGCCGATGAATGTCGCGGAGCGGGGATGCGCTCGCGCAAGAGCCACCAAAGCCCGCAACGCGTACTTGGCTTTCTGCGAAATCATGACCGGACGGCCCCACGACCAGCGCCTGCCAACACACACCGGGCGGGCGCAAGCCAAAACTATACTGACTTTGTAGAGTTAGTAAACATTCCAATCACCCGTAGGCGCCATCGGTTGTGCCCGCAGGGCTGTTTCACTTGACACCGTCGCGTTTATTCTGCCCGCAGCGCGTCGAAATCCCGCGTCATCATCAGCCTGTGTTCCAGCCGGGCGATCGCCTCGACCGCCTCGCCAAGCCGGTCCTTGACCTCCGACAGGGCGATGCCGGTGTGCGCCGGGCTGGCGGCGCCGCTCCGGCCGAGCGTCTCGGCCCGTCCACACGCCTCGCCGAGGGGAAAACAGCCAACGCTGAGCGCGGCGCCCTTGATCGTGTGGCAGGCGTCCGACCACTGCTGGGCGTCGCCGGAGGCGTCCAGCAGCCGCCCCCACATGTCCGCCTGGGTGCGAAATATCCCGAGGACCTCGGCGGCGATTCCGGCGTCTCCGCCCGTCATCAGCCGCAGCTGATCGAGATCAACGACCGCCATGACGCCTTCCCCTTCGAATCGCTGCTCTACCGGACAACACTTGCTTTAGCCGCCCGGCGTTAATAGCCGGGTTAAGCGGGGGTGCGTCTGAACGGCCTGTTCATTTTCGCTTCAAGCGTGGCGCGCGATGCTTGCCCATCATAACGCCACACCGTTTTGACTGAGTGGAGGAAGACATGGTCATCAAGTCCTGGCCGCGCGCCGCGATCGCCTTGGTCGCTCTCATGCTGGCGCCCGCGTCGCTGGTCGGAGCGGCTCACGCCGATGAACGCGACCGCAAACGGGGCGACCGTCACGACGACCGCGGCGGGCGCGACTGGAATCACGGTCGGGACTCTGACCACGGCAACAACTGGAATCGTGGCCGGGACTGGGGCCATCACGACAATCACGGGTATGACAATCATCGTCGGGGCAGCGATCTCAGTCTCAGCTTCAGTTTCGGCCGGCCTTTCTACGGCTCGGCCCCGTACTACGGCGTGCCAGCCTACCGGGCTCCAGTCTACCGTGCGCCGGCCTACAGGGCGCCCGCAGTCTACAACTCCTATGGGTTGCGGCCAAACGATTGCCGGGACGACCGGCGCTGGGACTATTGGCGCGGAAGGCCCGCCGAAATCGTTGTTCGGCTTTGCGCCAATGCCTATGGCGAGGTCTACGTGGTCGAGGGATCGCAGCGCCTGCTGGGTTACCGCTACTAGCTTCTGATCGAGCCCGACCTCGATAGCGCCATCCGCCCTGTTGCGCGCATCTGCTGGCGCCGCACTTTCAGGCTTGCCCGTCGCATTTCCCGTCCGGCGGGAAAACCCGGACAATTCAATCGACCTGCTTTACGCAGCGCCAACCCTCAAGCCGCTATCACGAGCTGGACAGCTCGAAGCGCAACCGCTTCGGGTGTCCGGATCCATCGTGACCATGGGCGGACAAAGGCGGTCTTGCTGCTGCGCCGGTCTTTTCAAGTGAGGCCGGCAGCCCCACAATGAACCCTCGTCCTGTCGCGTCGCGCCCCGATCGCGCCGCGCGGACGCCACTTTGAAGGCTCAGCGTCGGACGATGACCCAGGAATATGACCGTCGATCCACCAGCCGCGCCCGCGCGCGGATCGAGGCGGCCCGCACGGCGGGGGCCTGGATGCCCTGGTTCGCGACGGCGCTCGCCATCATGTGCTGGGCCGGCATCGGCGCCGGGCTCTACACCAGTGTGGGGCTGCCCGTCCTGCTGGCTCAACCGCCGCTGATCCTCGCGGCGGGTGTCGCGGTTGCGCTCTTCCCCGGGCTGGCGCTGATCTGCGCTGGCGTCATGGCGCGGGAAAGCCGCCGCTCGAGCGAGGCCAACGCGCTGGTGCTGGCGTCGGCGCGGCTCCTGCTGGAGCCAGCCGATCTCGCCCGGTCCGAGATCACGTCGATTGCGGAGGCCGTGACCCGCGAAACCCAGAACGTCAACAAGGCCCTCTCCGAGACGCGCGCCAGGATGGACGCGCTCAAGCATGATATCGAGGCAAGCGTCACGGGCGCCCTCAAGGCCGCCGAGATCGTCCGCAAGGACAGCGAGGTCCTGGTCTCCAGGATGTCGGCCGAACGTCAGAGCCTCGGCCAGCTCTCCGATTCCCTCAAGGCGCAGGCTGAAAGCCTGTCGAAGGCGATCCCGCGTCAGGCGCAGATCATGTCCGAGGCGGCCCGCTCCGCCCAGGAGGAGGTGCGCAAGGCGGACGAGGCGCTCGACCATCGCCTGCGCGGCGTCGATGAAGCGGCCAGGCGCCTTGCCGAGCGCATCGACCAGCTTGACACCATGGGCGCCGAAAGCCGCAAGCGTGCGCAGACGCTTGCCGGCGCCTTGAGCCGGATGGACGAGCAGTTGATCCATTCCACCCGCATGGTCGACGCTGCGGTCCGCGCGGGCGAACTGGCGACCGCCGCCTCCAAGGGAACCGCTGACAGCCTGCGCGACGCCATGTCGGACGCGCTGAGCTCCGCCCTGAAGGCGAGCGAAACCATCGCCTCGCAGTCGGCCGCCGCCTCCGAGGACGCCCGGCTCGCGATGAACAGTCTCAAGGAAATGGGCCTGCAGGCCGAAGCCACGACAAAGAGCGCCACGCTCGCCGCCCGCGTTCAGGCCGACGAAACCGAACAGCGCATCAACCAGCTGTCGGAATTCCTCTTCCGGGCCGCCAACCGCGCCAGCAGCGAAGCCGAGAACGGGCTCGACAAGGCCCGGCTGAGGATCGAGCGCGCCTCGCTCCTCGTCAACCAGATGAAGGACGAGCCGGACGCTAACTCCTCCGTCGAGGATTTGCGGCCCGAGGTGATGCGCCCGTCCCTCCACAAGCCGACTGCGACCGCCGACTTCGAGACGGCCATGCGCGAAGCCGGCGCGCCCGAGGATGTGCTGGAGGCGCGGCGCGCCTCCCTCTCCCGCGGCGCGGCGCAGCTCTCTCCCGCAGCGCCCATAGCGTCGGCATCGGTCTTCGGCGCGGCGCCTCAGCCTGCCCTGCCTCCCCTCTTTCCGAATCCCCCGTCCCCGCCGGCGC
>JAWXBJ010000026.1:0-29357 GCA_034439955.1 Alphaproteobacteria bacterium | reverse complement strand
CCTCCCAACTTCCCCCTTTCAGCGGGAGGAGATCAATTCAACGGATTAAACCGAGGTCCCGCCCAGCTATCTTTACAACTGTCCGACAATCGGTCAGATTTCCGGCGCAATAAGCGGTCGCCAGAAGAAGCGGCCTCAAGAATAACGACCCAGGGAGAAAGACATGGCGCTCAGGCAGGCGGCGATCGCGGCTAATCGCTTTGGACTTGGCGCGCGCCCCGGAGAGATCGATGCGGCGGCGGGGAACCCCAAACGCTGGCTCCTCGAACAGCTTGAAGGCGCCTATGCCGAGCCGAAACAGTTCGCGGGCTTTCTGAATTCCACGCAGCATCGTGAAAACTATTTCTATCGCTACCGGACCGTGGGGCCGGATCTGCGCGCGCGCCAGGATGCCGCCAAGGCGGCCGGAGACGCCGCGCTCGACGAGAAGCTCGCCAAGGATATTTCCCGGATGCTGACCGGGTATGTCACCTGGGTCAGCGAAAGCTTCGTTCTGGAGTATGGCGCCCGCACCAATGTCGCCCTGACATCGAAGCGGCCCTTCCAGGAAAGGCTGGTGCGCTTCTGGTCCAACCACCTCGTTGTGCCGGGCATCAAACAGCCCTCGAATGTGCTGGCCGCCTCCTATGAGCGCGAAGTGATCCGGCCGCACGTCACCGGCAAGTTTTCCGACATGCTGCTGGCCTCGGCGAAAAATCCGGGCATGACGGTGTTCCTCGATAACTTCGTCTCGGTCGGTCCAAATTCCGTTTACGGCAAAGCCAGCGGCAAGGGGCTCAACGAAAACCTTGGCCGCGAAATCCTCGAACTCCACACCATGGGCGTCGAGGGCGGTTATTCGCAGGCCGATGTGATCGCGCTCGCCAACGGCATCACGGGCTGGACCACCTGGCCGGCCTTCGATCATGAACCCTATCTCGTCGCCGACAAGCGCGGACCGAACCCCGGCGCCTTCGTCTTCCAGTCCGACTGGCACGAGCCGGGCGCCTTCACCATGGTCGGCAAGACCTATCCCGCCGGCGGCGTCGAGCAGGGCGAGGCGATGCTTTACGATCTCGCGCGCAAGCCCGCGACCTCGCGCTATCTCGCGACCAAGCTGGCCCGCCACTTCGTCGCCGACGAGCCCTCGCCGGAGCTGGTGGCCCGGCTGGCCGGGGCCTACCTTGCCTCCGACACCAGCCTCGCCGAGATGGCGCGTGCGCTGGTCGAGACGCCGGAAGCCTGGGAGCAGGCGCAGACCAAGCTCAAGCAGCCGGAGGAGTACGCGATCTCCTGCTATCGCGCGCTCGACCTCAGCCTCGGCGGCGGCGAGGCGATCCCGAATGTCGGCGTCTACAATTTCGACGCCTACGACTATCCGAAAAGCAACTGGGCGCGCCGCGTGCAGGATCCCGACATGATGATGGCGGATCCCGCGATGATGGATCCCGCCATGATGGCCAAACCCGCGACCGGCCAAACTCAGACCGCCAATCCGGCGATGCCTGCGATGCCGGCGGCGGCTCGCGTCGCCAAGCCGATCGATCCGCGCCGGCGGGTCGGAACCGAGGTCGCGCGCTTCTACGACGACATCAAGGCGATGGGCCAGACGCCGTGGAACGCCTCCGGGCCGCAGGGCTATTACGACCGCTGGGCCGACTGGGCCGGCGCCGATTCCATGCTGAAACGCGTGGAATGGTCGCTGGCGCTCGCCGCCGAACATTCGGGTCGCGTGCCCAACGCCGGCGCCTTCCTCAAGAATTCGCTGGCCGATCTCGCCAGTCCCGACCTGACGGCGCTGGTCTCGCGCGGCGCCACCAGCGAGGAAGGCGTCGGCCTCACCCTCGCCAGCCCTGATTTCCAACGGAGATAGACATGCACATCTCTCGCAGGACGAGCCTTCTGGGATTGGGCGGAGCCGCCCTCTGGACAACGCTGGCGCCCGGTCTCGCCTTCGCCGATGTCGAGACCGACCGGCGCTTCGTCTTCATCTTCCTGCGGGGCGGCATGGACGGGCTCACCGTCGTGCCCGCTCATGGGGATCCCGATTTCTTCTCTTCGCGCGGCGTGCTCGCCGATGAATTGCCCGGCGAAAGCTCGCCCTTCGCCTCGCAGGATCTCAACGGCTTTTTCGGCCTCCACCGTGATCTCAAGACGATGGGCGAGCTATATCGCGCCGGCCAGATGACGGTCATCCACGCCGCCTGCCACGATTATCGCGACCGGTCGCACTTCGACGCCCAGGACGCCTTCGATCGCGGCACGCTCGACAAGGCGGTCAAGACGGGCTGGCTCAACCGGACGCTGCAGGCCCTCCCGACCAGGTTCAGGACAGGGCGCGACGACGTCGCCATGGGCCTCGGTCCCAACCTGCCCATGTCGCTGCGCGGCGAGGCGCAGGTCGGCTCCTGGTCGCCGCCTTCCGCTCCGAAGGCCACGCCCGAGACGCTCGAGCGTCTCGCCATGCTCTACGGGGCGGATGCGCGTCTTGCGCCGGTGCTTGAGAAGGGTCTCGCCGCCCAGACGCTAGGCGCCTCCATGATGGGCGACATGGGCATGGGGGGATCGAAAGGGTTCGGCAATTCGATCGCCTTCCAGGAATACGCCAAGGCGGCCGCGACTTTCCTCAATTCGGCCACCGGTCCGCGTATCGTCACCATCGACTTCGGAAACTGGGACAGCCACGCCAACCAGAACGCCCGCGCCGTGCGCAGCGCCGACAACGGCCAGTTCGCCGGCCAGTTCGCGGAAATGTATCTGGGCCTCGATCGCGGCGTCGCCGCCCTCAAGGCCGGGTTGAAGCCTGAAGTCTGGGACAAGACGGCGATCATGATGGTCACCGAATTCGGGCGGACCGTGAAGATCAACGGCACCAACGGCACCGATCATGGCACGGGCGGGGCGGCCTTCCTCCTGGGCGGGGCGGTCAAGGGTGGACGGGTGCTGGCCGACTGGCCGGGCCTCAAGCCCGCCAACCTGCTCGACGAGCGCGATCTGAAGCCCACGACCGACCTGCGCTCGATCGCCAAGGGCGTGCTGCGCGATCACCTCGGGGTTGCCGAAAGCGCCCTCGACACGGTCGTGTTTCCGGGCGCCGCATCGGTCAAGGCCGTCGACGGGCTTATCAAGGCCTGAATCGCCGGTTGAACTGCCGGTTCGAGCGCCGGTTGAAGCACCGCGTCGCCGGTCAGGATTCCGGCTTCGCTGCCGGCGCGCCGTCCGCATTGCCGTCCGTCGGTCCTGCCGGCTTCCGGCGCCGCAGCCGGATGTTCCGCAGCTTCCGGAACCGCTTCCAGAACCGTCGCCGCTCAGGCACCGGCAGGGGTTCCAGATTGCCGACGAACTGCCGCGCGCACGCCGCCCACGAGTATGTCTCCGCGTAGGCGCGCGCCACGTCTCTCGACATCCCGAGCGCCTGCATGCATGCCGCCCGCAGGTCGTCGCTCACGGCGCCGGCATGACTTCCGGGTATCAGGTCGCGCGGTCCCGGTGCGTTGAACGCGGCTACCGGCGCGCCTGCCGCCATTGCTTCCAGTATGACCAACCCGAACGTGTCTGTCAGACTGGGGAACACGAACACGTCGGCATTCGCGAAGCATGCCGCCAGGTCTTCGCCGAACCGCGATCCGAGGAACACGGCTTCCGGATGTTTGTGTTGCAGGTTCTCCATCTGAGGACCCTCCCCGACGACCACCTTCGTGCCGGGCAGTTCGAGGTCGAGAAACGCTTCGATGTTCTTCTCAACTGCAACCCGGCCGACATTCAGCCAGATGGGAGTCGCGAGACCCTCGTATGGCCCGCCGTTCTGACTGCGCTTTGCAGGGTGAAAGAGCTCCGTATCGACGCCGCGCGACCAGGGCGCGACATTCTTGAATCCTTCCGCCTCCAGTTCTTCGCGCATCGACTGCGTCGCAACCATCACCCGTCCTGAATACTTGTGGAACTCACGTACGAACATGTACCCCGCCCAAACCGGAATGAAACGAAATCGGGCGTGGACATACTCCGGGAATCGCGTGTGATAGCTGGTAGTGTATGGGAATTTGTGCTTCAGGCAGATCGCTCGCGCGGCCCACCCGAGCGTTCCTTCGGTTGCGATGTGCACTGCATCCGGTTCGAACTCCAGAAAGCGTTCCTCGATCGGTTTCTTGGCGTTCAGCGCGAGACGTATCTCCGAGTAGGTCGGCAGCGGGATAGTCTTAAACCCGTCGCCCGGCGCCACGATGTTCCACTGGTGGCCCATCGCTTCGCATTCGGTAACCACGCGTTTCATCGTTCGCACGACACCGTTCACTTGTGGATCCCACGCGTCGGTAACAAGCATGATGCGCATGCGGAGGTCCTGTCGGCGGGCGGCGGGCAGGACAGCATAGCGGCTGGCGGCAGGGCAGGTCCATGGACGGCGGGAAGTTCGCAGGCGAGGCGGAGATCGTGTCGGCGATGCTGTCGGAAGTCCGGCCGGCGGCAGCGGCGGCGGCGCAGGCAACGGCAGCGGCAGCGGCGATCGTGACGGCAGCCCGGGCGGCGGCCCGGCGCTCCGGCGTCATCGAGACCTTTCTGGAGGAGTTCGGCCTCTCCAATCCCGAGGGCCTCGCCCTGATGTGCCTGGCCGAGGCGCTGCTGCGCGTGCCCGACGCCGAAACGGCCGATGAGCTGATCGCCGAGAAGATCGCATCGGGAGACTGGGCCGACCACCGCGGCAAATCCGATTCGCTGCTGGTCAACGCCTCGACCTGGGGGCTGATGCTGACCGGACGGATCATCCGGCCGCCCGAGGACGCGGAACGCGATCCGGCGGGCTTCGTGCATCGCATCGTGCGCGAGGCCGGCGAGCCGGTGATTCGCGCCGCCATGATGCAGGCGATGCGGATCATGGGCGAGCAGTTCGTTCTGGGCCGCACCATCGGCGAGGCGCTGAAGCGCGGCGCGCGCAGCACAAGGCGCGGCGAGGCGGCCAGTCACTCCTTCGACATGCTGGGCGAGGGCGCGCGGACCCATGCCGATGCAGGCCGCTATTTCGACAGCTATGCCGACGCGATCGGAGCGCTGGCCCGCGCCCGCACGGGCAAGACGCCGGAAACCGCATCGGGGATTTCCGTCAAGCTCTCGGCCCTGCATCCGGCCTATCGCGCAACCCAAAGCGAACGCGTGCATCGCGAGCTTTATCCCATGGCGCTGGAGTTGGCGAAGCAGGCCGCCGCCGCCAACATCAACCTGACGCTCGACGCGGAGGAGGCTGACCGGCTGACGCTGTCTCTCGAACTGCTGGAAAGACTGGCCCGGGCGTCTGAGCTGGGGTCGTGGACAGGTCTCGGGCTGGCGGTCCAAGCCTATCAGAAGCGGGCGAGGGGCGTCGTCGGCCGGTTGAAGGGTCTGGCGGATGCATCCGGCCGACGGCTGATGGTGCGGCTGGTGAAAGGGGCCTACTGGGACAGCGAGATCAAGCGCGCCCAGATGGACGGACAGCCGGACTATCCGGTGTTCACCACCAAGCCGGCGACGGATGTTTCATGGCTGGTGTGCGCCAGCGACCTGATCGCCGCAGGGCCGGTCCTCTATCCGCAGTTCGCGACGCACAACGCGCATTCGGTTGCGTCGGTCGTGCTGATGGCGCAGGCGGCCGGACGAAAGGATTTCGAGTTCCAGCGCCTGCACGGCATGGGCGGCGCACTTTACGCGGCGGCCGGTGAGGAGGCGCGCGTGCGGGTCTATGCACCGGTGGGCGCGCACCAGGATTTGCTGCCCTACCTCGTCCGGCGACTGCTGGAGAACGGCGCCAACACGTCCTTCGTGCATTCTTTTCTCGACGACGACGTGCCGGCGGAAACGATCGCGGCCGATCCTTTCGACCTGCTGGCGGCGGCGCCGGGGCCGCATCCCCGCATTCCCTCGCCGCCCGATCTTTATGGTCCCGGCCGCATCAATTCCCGAGGTCACGACCTGAGCGAGACATCTACGCGCGACCGCTTCGAGGCCGCCGTCGCGAAGCTGGATGCTGGCGGCGAGATCGTTGCCGGGCCGCTGGTGAATGGCGAACAAACATCCGCCGGGGACGAGGCGACTCTGGTGCGGGCGCCGGCGAATCATTCGCGGATTGTCGGGCGGGTGACAGACGCGACCGAAGCGGACATCGAAGCGGCCTTTGCGTCGGCGGCGGCCAGTCAGCCGGAGTGGAATGCGTGGGGCGGGCCGGCGCGCGGCGCCATCCTGAGGCGCATGGCCGACGCGCTGGAGGCCGATACCGACCGGCTGATTGCGTTACTGGCGCGCGAGGGCGCCAAGACGTTCGACGACGGGGTTTCCGAGTTACGCGAGGCGGTGGATTTCTGTCGCTATTATGCGCTTGAGGCCGAGACGAAATTCGCCGGGCTCGAAGCGATGCCGGGACCGGCGGGGGAAACCAACGGGCTGGAGCTGATGGGGCGCGGCGTATTCGTGTGTATTTCCCCGTGGAATTTTCCGCTGGCGATCTTCACGGGGCAGATCGCGGCGGCGCTGGCGGCGGGCAATACAGTGCTGGCCAAGCCCGCCGAGCAGACGCCGATCATCGCGTGCGAGGCGGTGAAGCTGTTTCACGCGGCGGGGCTTCCGGTCGAGGCGCTGCATCTGATGACCGGTGACGGCAAGGTTGGCGGCCGGCTGACGGGGGATGCGCGCTGCGCCGGTGTGGCCTTCACGGGATCGACCGAGGTGGGGCGGATCATCAACCGGCAGCTCGCCGCTGGCGACGGGGCCATTGCGCCGCTGATTGCGGAGACCGGCGGGCTCAACGCCATGTTCTGCGACACCACGGCGCTGAAGGAGCAGGTGGTGGACGATGTGGTGATGTCTGCTTTTCGCTCGGCGGGGCAGAGATGCTCGGCCCTGCGCATCCTGTTTCTTCCGCATGAGACCGCAGACGGGATTCTCGACATGCTGGAAGGCGCGATGGAGGCGCTGGTCGTGGGCGATCCGGCCAGGGCGTCAACCGATATAGGGCCGGTGATCGACGCCGAGGCGCGCGCCGTGCTGGAGGCGCACCTTGCCAGAATGCGGCGGCAGGCGATCGTGCGCTATCAGGTTGCGGTGGGGGAGAAGGCCGAGCGCGGCCTCTATTTCGGGCCGGCGATCGTGGAGCTGAAAGGGCTCGCCGGGATCGACCGCGAAGTGTTCGGGCCGATCCTGCATGTCATCCGCTATGATCCCGACGATGTGGAGACGGTCGGCGCGGCGCTGTCGGCCAAGGGGTATGGGCTGACGCTTGGCGTGCATTCGAGGCTCGATGGATTTGTCGAGCGGGTGAAGCGGTCGGTGCGGGCCGGGAATCTTTACGTCAACCGTTCGATCATCGGCGCCGTGGTGGGGGTGCAGCCCTTTGGCGGTCAGGGCCTGTCGGGCACGGGACCCAAGGCGGGCGGGCCGAATTATGTGGCGCGCTTCGGGGTTGAGAGGACGGTGACGGTGAACATCGCGGCGCAGGGCGGCGATCCGGCGCTGCTGAATTTGTGAAGGGTGTGGCCTGTTGATGGAGACCCCCCTCCGTCTGCCGCGCAAAGGCGCGTCAGCCACCTCCTACGGCCTTGCCGGTGGAGGCAATCCTCCGGCGCCTTCGCCTCCACCAGTCGAAGACTGGGGGAGGTGGATCGCGACGTCTCTTCCTCAGTCGGGCCGAAGGCCCGTGTCGAAGGACGTCGCGAGACGGAGGGGGCGACAGGGCGGCGATCTCAGGAATAGGCGAGGAGGGTCAGAATTGGATCGTACAATCGGATTGAAAGGCTCACTCTCTCGCCGTCATCCTGGAGGCGGCGTCTCGAAGGGCGCTTCGCCCAGGATGACGCCCGTGGGTCGATCCTGCAGGCCGAGGCCTCAGTTCAATCCGCATCCCTCGACTACCCGTCACTCAAGGTGAGACGCGCAGCGCTTCTCTCTTTGCGATTTGCCCTGAGTGTTAAATGGCGGGCTGCAATTACAATGGTTAACGAGGCCTGAAAGGCGCTAATCTTTAAGCGGTGGAGAAACCAAATATATGCCGGCCGCGGCCGTTGACCGGTCCTTAAGGATGTGGCGACACTATATATAGCGTCGGGTTCCCGCAAAACGCACCAAGGATTGGGTGCAGAGGGGAGGCGACGGATAAGTCCAAATTTTGACGCCAAATCTTGAAGAGAGTGGTCAATGTCCGCCGAAGCCGCCTCCGCCGCCGTCGAAGCCGCCCCCAAGCGCCGGGGAAAACCCAAGGCCCACGCGGCCCTGCGCGTGGTCTCCGGGGTGCGGATCGATCCCTCGCGGGACGCCCTGCTGACCGATTTCGGCAAGAAGACGCTGGAGGACCGTTACCTCCTGCCGGAAGAATCATTCCAGGGCATGTTCGCGCGGGTCGCGACCGCCTACGCCGACGATAGCGAGCACGCGCAACGGATTTACGACTACATTTCAAAACTCTGGTTCATGCCGGCGACGCCCGTGCTTTCCAATGGCGGGGCCGATCGCGGCCTGCCCATCTCGTGCTTCCTCAACAATGTCTCCGATTCGCTGGACGGCATCGTCGAGACCTGGAACGAGAATGTCTGGCTGGCCTCCAATGGCGGCGGCATCGGCACCTATTGGGGCGATGTGCGCTCGATCGGCGAGAAGGTCGGCCAGAACGGGCAGACGTCCGGGATCATTCCGTTCATCCGGGTGATGGATTCGCTGACCCTGGCGATCTCGCAGGGCTCGCTGCGGCGCGGGTCGGCGGCCTGCTATCTCGACATCCACCATCCGGAAATCGAGGAATTCCTGGAAATCCGCAAGGCCGCAGGGGATTTCAACCGCAAGTCGCTCAACCTCCATCACGGCATCAACATCACCGACGAATTCATGGAGGCGGTGCGCGACGACCGGCCGTTCGGCCTGCGCTCGCCCAAGACGCAGGAGGTGATCAAGGAAATCTCCGCCCGCAAGCTGTGGCAGAAGATCCTCGACATCCGCATGGCGACCGGCGAGCCCTACCTGATCTTCGCCGACACCGTGAACAACGCCATGCCGGCCCACCAGCGCCAGCTCGGCTTCAAGGTGCGCCAGTCCAATCTCTGCTCGGAGATCATGCTGCACACCGGCCCCGACCATCTGGGCGTCGACCGCACCGCAGTGTGCTGCCTCTCCTCGGTCAACGCCGAAAGCTTCCTCGACTGGAAGAACGAGCCTTTGTTCCTGGAGGACGTGTTCCGCTTCCTCGACAATGTGCTGCAGGACTTTATCAACCGGGCGCCGCGCGAGATGGCGCGGGCGGTCTATTCCGCGACGCGCGAGCGGTCGGTGGGCCTTGGCCTGATGGGTTTCCACTCCTTCCTGCAGGGCCAGCACGTGCCGATGGAATCCCCGGTCGCCAAGGCCTGGAACAACATGATGTTCAAGCACATCCGGCGCGGCGCCGACGCCGCCTCGGTCAAGCTGGCGCGCGAACGCGGTCCCTGTCCGGACGCTGCCGACTGCGGGGTGATGGCGCGTTTCTCGCACAAGCTGGCGATCGCGCCGACGGCGTCGATCTCGATCATCTGCGGCGGGACTTCGGCGGGGATCGAGCCCATTCCGGCCAACATCTACACCCACAAGACGCTGTCGGGATCGTTCTCGGTCAAGAACCCATATCTCGAGCGGGTGCTGGAAAAGACCGATAACAACAAGCCCTCGGTGTGGACCTCGATCCTCGAGCATGAGGGATCGGTGCAGCATCTCGACATCCTCACGGACGACGAGAAAATGGTGTTCCGCACCGCCTTCGAGATCGACCAGCGCTGGATCATCGAGCTGGCGGCCGACCGCACGCCCTATATCTGCCAGTCGCAGTCGCTCAACCTCTTCCTCGCCGCCGACATCGACAAGTGGGACCTGCACATGCTGCACTGGACGGCGTGGGAAAAGGGCCTCAAATCCCTCTATTACTGCCGGTCGAAATCGCTTCAGCGCGCCTCCTTCGCCGGCTCCGAGCGCGTGCGCGACGCGGACGTCGCCAAGGCCGAACGGACCGATTACGAGGAATGCCTCGCCTGCCAGTGAGGTCTTCAGGCGGCCTGAAAGTCGGCGCGCTTGAGGCGGCAATCCCTGCAATCGCGGTTGTGGGGCGGCCGCTTGTAGGTTAACATTCCCCATCGGAAACGACCACACGCACGGCCGCTGAAGGAACCTAATTCCACCGGTTCCGTTATGGTTTTGTCAACTCGGTTGATTGAGTCTGTTCATACAACACTGGGGCAAGTGGGATGATCGCCGGTCTGGGTAGTCTGCTCGTGATGTCCTGCCTTGGCTGCTCTGGCCCGGGCCAGGAAGCGTCTGTCATTCAACTCGCCGTCGGCCCCGTGCCGGACTCCCAGGCCTTCGACTCGGAAGGCAATGATTACGACCGCAACTTCGCCGATCCGGCCATGTCGTCCTTCCGGCTCCCATTGCAAGTAGGAAACGAATTCAGCCCCAGCAACTGGTCGCAGCCAGAAAATGCCGGACGCTTCAAGGCGCTTGATCTTTCGACGCCGCTTCCCGTGCGCAATCTGCAGGGGGATGCGTTCAGCGCCGAGGTGTCCTTTGGCGCCTCTGCCGCACAGACCGGCCTTGGCGTCGATCTCCAGATCGCCCCGCGCGCCCAGATCGAGCGCAACCGCGCCGGCAATAATGTGGCGCGCACCGGCGGCGAGATCCGCGTCGGCCGCAATCTCGACCTGTCGGACCGTGACCAGCGCGGAACCAACATCAAGGCGCCGTCCTGGTACCTCTTCGTCGGCGCCGACAATGAGGCGCTGGTGTGGAACGTCGCTGACAAGAACGCCACCGACGGCGTCGCCCTGCGTGACCAGGTCACCGTAGGCGACCTTCAGGCGGGCGTCGCCTGGTCGAGCGCGTTTGGCGGCCAGATGTCGCTTGGCGTGGTTGAGCGCGAAATGAAATACCAGGGCATCGCCAATGATCGCGACGTCAGCACGACCGACCACTTCGCGGCTTTCAGCTACACGGTGAAGCGCTAGCCGCCCTTGCCTCCACCGGCAAAGCCATGGGAGGCGGCTGACGCGCCCTTGCGCGGCAGACGGAGGCGGGCCTCCCTCAACATGCCACACCCCTCACCAATTCAGCAGCGCCCGATCGTCGCCCTGTCGCCCCCTCCGTCCCGCGACGTCCTTCGACACGGGCCTTCGGCCCGGCTCAGGATGAGACGTCGCGATCCACCTCCCCCAGTCTTCGACTGGTGGAGGCAAAGGCGCCGGTGGTTTGCTATTCTCGTCTCGAAAACTCTGCTTGTGGCGAGCAGGACAAGATTCCCGGGACGCGCTTCGCTTGCCCGAGAATGACTGCACGGAATGCCTGCGCCCATAGGCGATAGCCATGCTTTCAGGCGGAAAAACGCTATCCGGAGCAAGCTCTTGTTCCTCTGGACGCAGACGGGTTGCTCTAACCTTCTGAGAAATCAACATTCCTGGATCAAACGGGTCCAGTGCGATCGAAATATGCGTTAGGCTCATCTGCGATCATCGGGAGGGATTTCATGCCGCCAACGACGCGCATGCCGTTTACACCTCGTGCAGGCGGCCTGGCCGTCATCCTGGCGGCGCTGGCCGGATGCGCCGGAGCAGGTCTCCCTTCCGCGCAGGCCGCCCCGGCGCCTCAGCAGGCGCAGGCTGCGCCCGCAGTGAATCCAGCGCCCGCAGCGAATTCGGCGCCCACCCCGAGCGACGTCTGGGTCCATGCCGGCCGCGTCCTCGCCGATCCCTCGACCGGTCGGGTTCTGACCGAGCAGACAATTCTGGTCCGCGAGGGACGCATCGTCTCGATCGCGCCGGGTTATGCGACCCCGCCAAGCGGCGAGGCCGTCGATCTCCGCGCCGCGTTTGTCCTGCCCGGCCTCATCGACAGCCATGTTCATCTCACCGACGAGCAGGGACCGGACAGCCGCATCAACGAATTCCTGAAGACGTCGGCCGACCTCGCCATCAGCGGCGCGGCCTATGCCCGGATCACGCTGGAAGCAGGCTTCACCACCGTCGCCGACCTTGGCGGCGACGCAGAGGCGGTGCTGGCCCTGCGCGACGGCACGGCCAGCGGCAGGATTCCCGGCCCCCGCATCATCGCCTCGGCAGGCGCGGTGTCCGTCCACGGCGGCCATGGCGACGCCAACGGCATGCCCCGCGCCCTCGCCGACGTGCTGCGCGGATCCGGGGTCTGCTCAGGCCCCGACGATTGCCGCCGCGCCGTGCGCGAGCGCGTCCGCGACGGCGCCGACATCATCAAGATCACCGCAACTGGCGGCGTGCTGTCGCAGACCGGCGCGGGCCTCGCCAAGCAATTCTCCGACGCCGAGCTTGAGGCCATCGTCGAGGCCGCCCATTCCATGGGCCGCAAAGTGACCGCTCACGCCCACGGGGTAGATGGCGTTAACAGCTTCCTGCGCGCCGGCGGCGATTCGATCGAGCACGGCACGTTTTCCGACGCCGATTCCATCCGGCTGTACAAGGCCAAGGGGGCCTATCTCGTGCCCACCCTGCTGGCGGGTGATTTCGTTGTTCGCGAAGCGGAGAAGCCCGATGGTTTCCTGTCGGCCTTCCAGGCCGCCAAGGCCCGGGTGGCCGGCCCGATGATGATCGACATGACCCGCCGCATGCACGCCGGCGGCGTCAGGATCGCTTTCGGCACCGACACCGGCGTCTCCGCCCATGGCGACAACGCCCAGGAATTCGCGCTGCTGGTGCAGGCGGGCCTGACGCCGCTGCAGGCGATCCAGACCGCGACGGTCAATGCAGCGGAGCATTTTGGCCTGTCGGCCGAGATCGGCACGCTCGCGCCCGGCAAGGCTGCTGACATGATCGCCGTCAGCGGCGATCCGCTCGGCGATGTGCGCGTGCTGGAGACCGTCGTCTTCGTCATGAAGGGCGGGGTCATTCACAAGCGCTGAGGGGCGCCAAAATCAGGGAGTGGCGCGTCTCGTGGTTGTCATCGCACCGAGCCAGGCGGAAGCGGCTTTGGTCACCCATGACAACCCCGCCCATCCCCAGATCGCGGAGAGCGATCCGGCAGCGGTGAGGACGATCAGATCGACAAGGCTGTAAACCCCCGCAAGGGCCAGGGCGGTCTTGACTGCCCGAGGGCGATCGCGGCTGCAGCCGACGACCCAGCCCGCAAGGAACATGAGGGGCGCACCGATGATGACGCTCGACAGCGGAACCAGACTCTGCGCTTGAGATTCGTAGAAAGCGGCGGGGCGCCCCGGCTCGATCAAGCTGTAGACGAACATCCAGCCGAAGCTGGTGGCGACGTTCAAAACCATCACCAGCAGCGCCCCGGCAACGGCGAAACCCCAGTCCTTCGGCGACATGAGCCCAACCTCCCGTCAGCCAACCTTCCATCGGAATGAAAAGCTGCGGCGATCCGGCGGCAGGACGTCCGCCTTCGGCACCTCCTCCCATCTGACTGCGAACCCGACCGCAGATCAATGGGTTGCAATAACGGTCCTTCTTCATTGCGAAAAATTTGGGTGGGGCCAGGAGAGTAAGATTCTCGGGACGCGCTGCGCTTGCCCGGGAATGACCTGGGTGAACGGGCCGCGGGGACGGGCTTGCTAGACCAGCGTCGCCTCGGCCGGGGCGGCGGCGCTGGACGGAAAGACAAAATTGTCGAGGTCGATCGCGTCCCAGCCCAGATGGTTGCGCAGAAGGCCCTTGAACAGCGAGCGCACATCGTTGGCGCCGGCAAGATCGCGGTTCTCGTAGAGGGCGGACGGGGCAAGTCCGGGCCATTCGCCCGCCACCCGGCCGCCGCGAATCGCGCCGCCCGCGAGAATGGCGAGGCCGGCCGTGCCATGATCCGTCCCCCGTGCGCCATTCTCGCGGACGGTGCGGCCGAACTCCGATACGGCGATGACGGCGGTCTGCTTCCAGGCCGGGCCGAGCGTCTCGGCCAGCCCGGCTATGCCCCGGTCGAGCGCGCCGAAGCGCTGGTTGAGCATGGCGCTCTGGCCGGCATGGGTGTCCCAGCCGTCTAGGCTGACCACGGCGATGCGGGGACCATTGGGTTCGGCCAGGAATTTTCCGGCCGCCGACAGGAGCTGGCGGTATTCATCGCCCCCCCGGCCGCGCGCCGGCGCCATCGCGCCCGAGCCGTTGGCGAGAACGCCTTCGGCGCTGAGGGCCGCCGTGAGGGAAGGGGCCAGGATGGGATCGCTGTCGTAAAGCTCAAGCAGGCGTCCGATCGTGTCTTCGCTCGCCTCCGGCAGGACCGGGGGCGACCAGGAGGTGATCGAGGCCCCGCCGCCGCGCAGGATCAGGGGCTGCACGGGTCCGATCGACAGGGCGGAGACGCCGGCCGGCGCGCGCTGCAGCGCCCGGTTGAGCCAGCCGTCGGCGACGACCCGGTCGGCCCGGCCGCATTCCAGGAGGTCTTGCGCCGCGAAATGCGAACGCTCGCGATAGGGGCCGGCGACGGCGGGGATGAAAGCCGCCTCGCCCGACCGGTAAAGGGCGGCGAGATTTGTGAACGCCGAATGCAGCGCGAAGCCGCCGTCGAGGGGCTGGGCGGCCCGGTCGATCAGGCCGGCGCGGTGCGCCTCGATGTGGGGATCGTCGAGCTTCGGCAGGGCGGCGAGACCGTCCATCGCGCCGCGCAGGATGACGACCACAAGGCGCGGATCGCCGGCGCCGGCACGCGCAAAGGCGGGACCGGCGGAGACCAGCGAGGCGGCGCAGCCGGCGACCATCAGGGACCGGCGGGTGAGGGGACGAAGCTTGTGCATGACCTATCTCCGCTGAAACTCGGGTGACATGATGGCGAGCGTCACGCCCTGCTCGACGCTCTCGGCGCGAGAGACCGCAAGCCGCGTTCTTTCTCCGGCGAGAGGGCCAAGCGACGATTCCAGCAGACCGCTCGGCGTGCCGCCGCGCGGCAGCCGCCGCGACACGGCGTTGGCCCAGTCCAGGCGCTTGCGGATGGCGTCCGCGCCTGACCAGGTCGCCGCGGTGTCCGCCCAACCGGCCGGCGAGGGCGCCCGGAAGGGCTGCTGGCCGAGGGATTGATAGACGCGCATCTGGTCGCGGCCGAAGGCGCCGTCATGGCCGGCGGCGCGCGAGACGGAGACGACCAGTTCCTCGGGCGTCTTGAATTTTCGCGCCTCGGGAAGCCAGGCCTCGTCGAGTTCGACCACGGCGCGGGCAAGGGCCGAAAGATCGCCGCGACCTGCCGTGAATGCGCTCTCAAGACGCGAAATGGCGGCGGGGGGCGGCTCGTCGGCGACGAAATGGCGCGCCAGCTTGGTCGCGAGGTGACGGGCTGTCGCCGGATGCGCGGCGATGTCGTCGAGCATCGCCTTCGCCTGCTTCTCGGCCGCCCCGTCATAGGTGCGGGCCAGGAGCGTTCGGGCGCCGGGTTCGTGCAGGGCCTCGACGAAGAGGGTCTGGCCGGATTGGGCGGCGCCCATGCGGGCCTGTCCCTGTCCGCCTCCCTGTCCGGGACCCTGACCGGCCGTCCATCCGGTGAGCGCCTTGGCAAGCTCGACAATGTCCTGCTGGGTATAGCCGGAGGAGACGCCGAGCGTGTGGAGTTCGAGGATTTCTCGCGCCAGGTTTTCGTTGAGCCCCGCATCGCGCCGTTTGGCGATCTGTGTGGACGGCCCGATCGACCGGTTGGCGTCCAGATAGATCAGCATGGCCGGGTGGAAGGTGGCGGCGCCGAGAAGCGCGGAGAACGATCCGAAGGCGTTGGGACGGATCGCTTCGCGTTCGAACGGCCCCACGAGCCCGATCATCTGGGGGTTGCGCGCCGCGACGGTGAAGTGGTTGGACCAGAACCGCGTCCAGCGCTCCGCGAAGCTGGTGGTGGTTTGCGCCGAGTGCTGCGTGCGTGCGTCGATCTCGAGATTGAGGCCGTCGCGGGTCTCGCGCTGGACCATGTCGCGCACGGCCTTGGCCTGTTCCGGCGTCGGCGCGCCAGAGGGAGGGCCAGAGGGCATGGCGCCGGGCGCGGGCATGTCCATGGGCCGGGGCCGGCCGGCATAGGCGGCGGCCCGCTCATTGAGGACCTGCCGGGAGGATTTCAACTCGCCCGCCGGGAGCAGGGCGGCTTCGGGCCTGATCTGGGCAAGGAGCCAGCCGCGGGGATCGGAGGAGGCCGCGTCGATCTCGCCAGGGCGCGCCCCCATGCCGAAACGGTTCGTCGCCAGGGCGCCGCGTTGTCGATCCATGAGTCGGCCTCCGTTCTTGGTAGGGGAGAATATGCGCCTCGCCGTGCGGATAAGTATGGCGCCTCCGGCCCAAGCGGTAACAATTTGTCGCGCAGCAGGAGAGCCAATCTATCCCAGCAGACGCGCCGTCATGCGTTCCGCCTCGCGAACGAGGGTCCCCCTGGCCCTGGGCTCCAGCAGCGCGCGGACGGTGCAGCCGTCGATGATCGCCGTGATGGAGCGCGCCAGGGAGGCGTCCTCGCGCGCATGCCATTTCCCGCCGGCAAGGCGCACCCGTGCGACCGCCGCAATCACCTGTCTCCTGAAATCGTCGTCGGCCGCCGCGACGATGGCGCCAATGGCGGGGTTTCGCCCGCTCTCGCTGACGATCTCCAGGGCGAGGCGGGCATAGTCCGGCTGCAGCGACCGGCGCACGGACAGACGCACCAGCGCGAGGAGGCCGAGGATGGGATCCTGCTTGCGGGCTGCGAGTTTTGCGACGCCGGCAAGTTCGGCCCGCTCGGCCGTCGCCAGGGCTTCGACCATCGCCTGCTTGGACGAAAAATAGTGATAAAGCCGACCCGGGCTCAGCCCGCCCGCCGCGAGGCAGATATCGGCGATGCTGGCCGCATGAAAGCCCTGCCGGGCGAAGCAGCCGGCAGCGGCTCTCAGGATCGTCACGCGCTGGGCTTCGAACGAGGCGTCGTCGCGCGTCCTGGCCATGGATTTCCCTTCTCACGTCTTGACGCCGGACGCCAGATAAATAATTAGAGTGTTCGTTCTATTAAAAGGGGTTCGACATGGCCTGGACGGCGTTGCTGATGGCCGGCGTCTTCGAAGTGGGGTTCACAACGGCCCTGCGGATGCTCAACGCAATGGGGCCGGGTACGGGGCAGGCGCACAGGCTGGGCCTCACCGCCGTCTTCATCGGGCTCGTCATCGGCAGCTTTCATTTTCTCGAGGCCGCCACGAAGACCATTCCGATGGGCATGGCCTACGCCATCTGGACGGGCATCGGGGCGGTGGGCACCGTCCTTGTCGGAGCGGCGTTCTTCCAGGAGCGGCTCGACGCGGTGCGGCTGGTGCTGCTGGCGGTCATCGTGGCGGCAATCGCCGGCCTGAAGCTGATCAAGGCGTGACGGGGTTTTTCGCAGCGGTTCTGCGTCTGACCGCGCCGGCCGTTCGCCTCAACAATGGCGGATTGCCGCCACCTGCTTTCCCCCTCCGTCTCGCCCGCAAGAGCGAGCGATCCACCTCCCCCGGCTTTGCCGGTGGAGGCAAGGGCCAGGGGGTAGAGGCAAGGGCGCCCAACCTGGCGCGGACCGAATCTGTGGATGGGAGCAAGGGTTGCGGTGGTCGCGGGCAGGGTTTGCGGCATACTGGTTGTTAAGAGTTCTCTCGCAAGATATAGACTTGCGGGCGCGACAGCCCACTACATGATGTGTCCCAACAGCGTGCTCTGTTTCACGGGCGATGACGGGAGGTTTTGATGTCCAACACCAGCAAGGCCGAGGCGGCCGCTCACCCGGGTGCGCGTCCCAGCCTGCTCACGCCGTCCCTCGCCTACAAGCCGTTCCGCTATCCGTGGGCGTATGATTTCTGGAAGCGCCAGCAGCAAATCCACTGGATGCCGGAAGAGGTTCCGCTCGGCGAGGACTGCAAGGACTGGGCGGCCAAGCTCAACGACCAGGAACGCAACCTGCTGACTCAGATCTTCCGCTTTTTCACCCAGTCCGACGTCGAGGTGAACGACAACTACATGGAGCGTTACGCCCGCGTCTTCAAACCGACAGAGGTGAAGATGATGCTGGCCTCGTTCTCCAACATGGAGACGATCCACATTGCCGCCTATGCGCTGCTGCTGGAAACCATCGGGATGCCGGACTCGGAGTTCTCGGCGTTCATGGAATACAAGGCGATGGCCGACAAGCATGACTTCATGCAGAAATTCGGCGTCGAGACCAACGAGGACATCCTGCGGACGCTGGCGATGTTCGGCGCCTTCACCGAGGGGCTGCAGCTGTTCGCGTCGTTCGCGATGCTGATGAACTTTCCGCGCTTCAACAAGATGAAGGGAATGGGCCAGATCGTCACCTGGTCGATCCGCGACGAAAGCCTGCACTGCGAGGGCATGATCCGCATGTTCCACGCTTTCGCCCACGAGACCGGCGCGCTGACGCAGGCGGTCAAGAACGACATCGTCGAGTGCTGCCGGACGGTGGTGGCGCTGGAGGACCGGTTCATCGACCTGGCGTTCGAGATGGGTCCGGTGCAGGGCATGACGCCGGACGACATCAAGCGCTACATCCGCTACATCGCCGACTGGCGGCTGGGGCAGCTGAAGCTGCCGCCGCTGTACGGGATCAAGGACCATCCGATTCCGTGGCTGTCGGAAATCCTCAACGGGGTCGAGCACGCCAATTTCTTCGAGGCGCGCGCGACGGAGTATTCCAAGGGTGCGACCGGCGGCGACTGGCACGGCGATGGCGGCGTGTGGTCGAATTTCGACAGGGTCCAGAAGACCCGTGTGGCGGCTGAGTAGGGCGGCCTGCTGGGAGCAGCCTGCATCCTCCTGGAGGCAGACAGGTTGCCCTACACTTCTGAAACTGAGCAACTTTCTTCGGTCAAACGAATTCAGTTCGATCGAAGGATGCTTTACCGCCGCAGGAAGAACCTCGCCATCTCCGCGCTCGCATCCGGTCCGCGGGAATCGGTGAAGGAGCCGGCGGCGCTGCCGCCCGACCAGGCATGACCGCCGCCATGGACGAGCCAGTGCTCCAGAGCGACATCTCCCGAGCGGTCGCGGCTCACCGTGCGGGTGAAGCTGACGCCGTCTTGCGAACGACCGCGAACGGTCTCGCTCCGGAGATCGAAGCCTGCTCCGGCATGGGCGATCACCTGCTCGCCATTGACGGCGTTAACGGTCGCATCGCTGTCGCCATGAAAGACGATGGTGGGGACGAGACGTCCGGGCGACATTGTGCGAGGCGCGGGCGAACCGCCGCGCTGCATGGCCGCAAAAGCTGACGACATGTCGTGGGCGGAGCCGCAGGCGAGGCCCGAATGCACGCCGACCGCAGCATAGAGGTCCGGATACGTCGCGCCCAGTATCGCCGCCGCCGCGCCGCCTGCCGACAGGCCGGCGACGAAGACGCGATCGGGGTGGATGGCGAGGTCGTCCATGACTTCCCGTGTGAGTCCCGCGAGGATTGCCGGCTCGCCGCCGCCGCGCTGCTGGTCCTTGCCCTCGAACCAGTTCCAGCACCGCGACATGTTCGCGGACTGGATCTGGGCCGGATAGGCGACGACGAAGCCATGGGCCTCCGCCTGCTCGTTCATCCGGGTTCCGGCGGCGAAATCGTCGGGCGACTGCGTGCAGCCGTGCAGCATGACGATGAGCGGGAGAGGCTGGCCGCAATAGAGGGAGGGAATGTAGAGCTTGTAAGGCCGGCTTCCGGCAGGGCCGGCGAAGGTCCGGCTCTCGAACCGGTCGCCCGGGACGTTTCGGGAAGCGGGCGGCCGGCTCCTGGCGCGACGCACCGCCAGGCGTGCAGCGGCCGGGCGTGCAGCGGCCGGATCGAGGTGGACGAGCGCGGAGGGCAGGCCGCCAGACGGCGCCGACGCTTCGGGCGGGAGAGCCTGGCGCAGATTTGCCTGCAACAGCGCTGTCGCCTCCTTGAGCCGTCCCTGCCGCGTCAGGCGCGTTGCCGACAGGATATGACCGGGAAGGTTTTTCATGACGGCGTTCTCACTCTGAAAATCAGGACTATCGGATGCGGTCGTGGAGGGCGGCCCTGACGGCCGGGCTCGCCTGCAGCGCCCCCAGAACCTCGACGGAGGCGATCGTCGCGCACGCCAGTTCGGCCGGCACGTCAGAGGCGATGACGGCGAGGCCCAGAACCTGGATATGGAGGCGATCGCCCGTGCGGGCCGCTTCCTCGAGATCGGCCCTGGAAAAGCATCGAAGGCCGACATCGGCCCGGCGCCGGGTCAGTGACTGGGCGACAGCGTCGGCATGGCGGCCAAGCTGATTGCGGATCGCGGTGCGGATGAAATCGCTGCGATTGGAGTAGAAGCCCTCCTGAACGAGCAGATCGACGTGGCCAAGATCGACATAGCCGACATTGATGGTGATCTTCTCGCTGTCCGACCCTTTCGGCCGAAGCTCGCGTTTGTCGCCAGGGGGGTAGGCCATCCGCAAAACATCCATAAACCATCCACATGGATGGAATTGCACGGAAGCCAATAAGGCGCAAGCGAATTGATCTGCTGGATACGGCAGGACTCCCGAGCCATATCGAGCGCGATTTGGGGGAGCGCCCGAAAGGCGCTAGTGTCCCGCCGCGCGATCGAGCGGGAGGGCGAAATGGCTGTCTGGAAATGGGTGCTGGGCGGGGTCGCCGCCGTCGCGGTGATCGGCGCGGGCGGCGCTGCGGCCTATCTGTGGACGCCCACCGGTCCGGCCTTTGATGCGGACGCGGCCCGTACTGCGGCGGCCGCCTATGACGCGCGGGTGATACGCGACAGGTATGGCGTGCCGCACATTTACGGTCCCAGAAACGCCGACGTGGCTTTCGGCCTCGCCTATGCGCACGCCGAGGACGACTGGACCAATATCGAACAGACCTTCCTGGCCTCGCGCGGCGTCCTCGCCCAGCGCGACGGCGAGGCGGGGGCCGTGCTCGACTATGTCTCCCATGTGCTCGGCGCGATCGAGAGCGTCGAGGCAGGTTACGAGACGAAGGTGTCAGCGCAAGCCCGCGCTGTGGCCGAAGGCTACGCCGCCGGGATCAATCTCTGGTGCTCAGAGAACCCGACTTCGGGCTGCGCGGGGGTCGCTCCGGTGAGGGGTCAGGACGTCATCCGGAACTATGCGGCGCGACCGCCGGCCTTCTACGGCATAGACGGGGCGCTCGGTGAAATCCTGCGGGGGGAAGGCGAGATCGAACTCAGCGTCCGCACCGCCTTCCGAGACTACCACCACACGCGCGACGGCTTCGAGTTCGGATCGAACGCGGTCGCCGTCGGACCGGCGCGGTCCGCGGACGGACACACACGACTGCTGGTCAACGCGCACCAGCCGTTCGCGGGACCCGTCGCCTGGTATGAGGCGCGGCTGAAATCGGAAGAAGGCATCGACCTCATCGGCGGCATTTTTCCCGGCTCGGCGCTGATGCTGCATGGCGTCGGACCGAACATCGGCTGGGCGGCGACGGTCAACCACCCAGACCTCACCGACATTTTCCTGCTGACGGTCGACGATCCCGACAAGCCAAGACGCTACAAGCTGGACGGCGAATGGCGGGATTTCGAGGTCAAGACAGCCCGCATGCGGGTTAAGCTCTGGGGCCCGTTCAGCCTGCCGGTCACGCGCGAACTGCTGGTGTCGGCGCACGGCCCCGCCTTCGTCACCAAGCGCGGCGTGCTGGCGCTGAGCTTTGTCGGGAATGGCGACCTTGGCCATCTCGACCAGTATCTTGGCATGAACATGGCGACGTCGCTCGATGAGTGGCGGACGGCGATGAAGATCAACGCCATCCCGAGCGTCAACTATGTCGCCGCCGACAGCGCGGGAAACATCGGGTTCTTCTACAACGCCCACATGCCGACGCGAGCGGCCGGCTGGGACCGAACGAAAATCCTGCCGGGCGATATCTCCGAAACCCTGTGGACGGGCTTCGAGCCGCTCGATCGCATGCCCCACGTCGTCAACCCGACATCGGGCTATGTCGTGAGCGCCAACCAGACCCCGTTCTTCACGTCGGGACCGGAAGACAATCCGGCGCGCGAGGCGTTTCCGGAAAGCTACGGGCTCGACACGCTGGTCACCAACCGGTCGCGGCGGGGCCAGGCGCTGTTCGGCGGCGATCCCTCGATCACGCGCGAGGAGTTCATCGCCTACAAGATGGACGACGCCTACCATCCCGATTCCAACCTGATGAAGCTGATCGCCGAGCTGACGGCGCGGGGAGCAGGCGAGGACGCCGAACTGCGGCCGCCGCTGGAGGTGCTGGCGGGCTGGAACGGACGGACGACGCGCGACAATCGCGGCGCGGCGCTGGCGGTGCACTGGGGCCAGAAGGCGATGGGCTCGCAGATGCACGACGCGACGACCGCCGAGAAGGCGATTCCGCTGCTGAAGGAGTCGGCGGCCGAGATCAAGGCCGTCTATGGACGGCTGGACCCGGAATGGCAGGAGTTCTACCGGCTGGACCGCGGCGAGCACAGCCTGCCGATCGACGGCGGGCCTGACGTGCTGCGGGCAATCTATGCGTCCGGGGACATTGTGGCGAAGGGCCATCGCTCGGCCGTGGTGGGCGACAGCTATGTCGCCGTCGCCGACTGGGCGCCGGATGGCGCGGTACGGATTTCGACGATCCACGAATTCGGGACGGCGACGCTGGATGCCGCCTCGCCGCACTATGGCGACCAGGCGCAGATGTTCGCGAGGGGCGAGTTCAAGGAGCCGGCGATGAGCCTCGAAGCCGTGACGGCGGAGGCGACGCGCGACTATCGGCCCGGGCGCGCCGCCGGTGAAACGGCGCCCGGCGCGCCGTGACGGCGTTCGACGCCTCCGGCATCCGTGCGCTGGCGTTCGACGTGTTCGGCACGACGGTCGACTGGTGTTCGGGAATCGCCCGGGAGGCGGAGGCTCTGCTGGCGCCGCGCGGATACGCGCTGGACTGGACGGCGTTCGCCAATCGCTGGAGGCGCGAATACCAGCCGGCCATGGACGCGGTGCGGACAGGCGCGCGAGACTATGTGACGATGGACCGGCTGCATCTGGAAATGCTGGATGCGGCGCTCGACGAGTTCGGCGTCGGCGGGCTTTCGGCGGACGAGAAGTGCGATTTTGCCTTCGCATGGCGAAAGCTGGATCCCTGGCCGGATACAATCGCCGGAATGCTTCGGCTGAAGTCGCGGTTCACGCTCGCGGCGCTGTCAAACGCCAACATCGCGCTGGCGGTGGCGATGGCGAGGCGCGCGGGCTTGCCCTGGGATGTCGTGCTGGGCGCGGAACTTGTCGGGACCTACAAGCCGATGCCGGCGATCTATGACAGCGCCCCGGCGTTTCTCGGCGTCGAGCCGGGCGAAGTGATGATGGTCGCCTGCCACGTCTGGGATTTGCGCGCCGCCGCTGGACGGGGTCTTCGCACCGCCTATGTGTGGCGGCCGGACGAATACGGGCCGGGGTCAGGCGGGCCGCCGCCGGAGCCCGGAGAATTCAACGTGGTAGCGACGGATTTCCTGGAGCTGGCGGAGCGGCTGGGGGCATAGGTCCATCCTCGCGGGGAATGCGGTAGAGGGGCTCAAGGCGATTATGCCAATGGCCATTGATCCTGACCCGAAATGTCATCCCGGCCGAGCGCAGCGAGAGCCGGGACCCATTGATCGCAGAGTCCCGATGCTGAGGCATGGGTCCCGGCTCTGCGGCGCTGCGCGCCTGCGGCCGGGATGACAAACTTTGGGATGACGGGCCGGAGCCAGCGAGAACAAGCAAGCAGCCGCACGCTCAAAACCAGGGGCGATCGCTCCAGGCATTCGCCGCCCGGGGGAAAAGTCTCGCCAATGGAAGGTTTTCAGCTGACATGGCCGCAGAAGTATCGAACAAAGTCACATTCATTCGAGACGCGTAACCGGCCGCGATATTTTCTGCACCATGCAACCCAGGGCGAGCGTGCGCGTTGATGAGCAGTTCGCCCCCACCCTTTTTCCAAGGAGACTTCCGCATGCCCGACATGACCCCGGCGCCCGGCGCAGGCCTGACGGCCGGCAAATCCGACTATGACGCCCTCAAGAACGACATCAAGGCGCTGCGGGCCGATCTGTCGGCTCTCGTCCAGGATACGGGCAAGGTCGCGGGAGAAGAGGCGAAACGCCAGGCCGAGAAAGCCCGCATGCTGGCCGACAGCGCCGGCAAGCAGATGACCGAGTATCGTGACGTCGTCGAGGACAAGGTCCGCGATCATCCTTTCGCGGCGATCGGCATCGCGCTGGCTGCGGGCTTCATCGTGGCCTCGCTCGGCCGCCGCTCGTAGCATCAGGGCGGTCGGGGCGTGGCGGTCGGCGATGTCGGACATTTCGTAGACAAGGCGAAAGTGGTCGCGGTCGCGAGCCTGTTCGCGATCGTGCTCGGCTTCGCGGGCGCCTTCGCGCTGGCCGCGGCCATGGCGACGCTGCTCTCGCAATGGCTCGTCTGGCCGGCCGCCCTCGCCATCACGGCAGTCGCCTGCATGGCGCTTGCGGCGATTGCGTTGTGGATCGGCGTCAAGCCGTCGGCCCATGCGAAACTGGCGGCGAGCAACAAGGCGATCGAGGGCGAGGACCAGGCGGTCGAATCGGCGATGAGCCAGCTCACCGACTTGCCGATGGAGATGGCCAAGAAGATCATCACCGAGCGTCCCATCGCCGCGCTGGCGGTGTTCTCCGGCTTCGGCGTGCTGATCGCGCGGCGGCCGGAACTGGCCGTCCGCCTGGTCGAGCGGCTGATCACGCGCTTCACCTGATCGCGAGAGCGACCTTCGCCCGATCGAATTGACCTGCGCGGCCAAGCTCTTCATCCTCCGGCGATGACAGGGCCTGCAAGAAACAGAAATCCGGGGCTGTCGCCCATCGAGGCGATCGACAAGGTGACCGCGCTCTACGAGGCGTCGGTGGCGCGGCTGCGCGACGCCATCGAGGCGTATGTCACGCGCGGCGAGACGCCGGACCCCGATGCCCGCGCCCGCGGCGATTTCGCCTATCCGGAGCTGCGCCTGATCTATGACCCGGACGGGCCGGCGCCGCCGCTTTCGCGCTCCTTCGCCAAGCTGTCCGATCCCGGCGTCTATGTGACGACGATCACCCAACCGGTCTTCTTCCGGGACTATCTTCTGGGCCAGCTCAACCAGATCGCCAGCGACTACCCCGTGACGCTCGACGTCGGCGTTTCGCGCTCGGAGATTCCCTATCCCTACGTGATGGAGCACGCCCGCAACGTCGACGCCGAGGCGCTGCCGCCGGCGGAGTTCGCACGCTGGTTCCCGATCCCGCAACTGGCTTTCATCGGCGACGAGATCGTCGATGGCGACATGTTCGACGATGATGACGGCGTCAAGCCGCTGGCGCTGTTCGACGGGCCGCGCGTCGATTTCTCGCTGCAGCGCCTCAAGCACTATACCGGCACGCCCTTCGAGGATTTCCAGCGCTACATCCTGTTCACCAACTATCACCGCTATGTCGATCATTTCGTCGAATGGGGGGTCGAGCGCCTCAAGCAGCCGGGGCGGTACACGCACCTGTCGGCGCCGGGCGGAAGGGTGGTCGACGGCGGCACGCCCAACGGCGTGCAGCTGGTCACCGACGGCCCGTGGCGGCGTCACCAGATGCCGGCCTATCATCTCATGGCCGACGATCATTCGGGGATCTCTCTGGTCAATATCGGCGTCGGCCCCTCCAATGCCAAGACGATCACCGACCATCTCGCCGTGCTGCGGCCGGAGTGCTGGATCATGGTCGGCCATTGCGGAGGCCTGCGCCATTCGCAGCGCATCGGCGATTATGTCCTCGGCCACGCCTATCTGCGCGACGACCACGTGCTGGACGCCGTGCTGCCGCCGGACATTCCGGTGCCGCCGATCGCCGAAGTCCAGGTGGCGCTGCAGGAAGCGGCGGCGAAAATCACCGGCGACAGGGGCGAGGCCCTGAAGGGCAGGCTGCGGACCGGCACGGTGATCACCACCGACGACCGCAACTGGGAGCTTCGGTTCACCGAATCGTCCAAGCGCTTCAACCAGTCGCGCGCCATCGCCATCGACATGGAAAGCGCGACGATCGCCGCCAATGGCTATCGCATGCGCGTGCCGTATGGCGTGCTGCTGTGCGTCTCCGACAAGCCCCTGCACGGCGAGATCAAGCTGGCCGGCGCCGCCAACCGGTTCTACGAGCGCGCCATCGGCGAGCACATGCGCATCGGCATCGAGACGATGGAAAGCCTCGCCAAGAGCGGTGGCGCCGCGCTGCATTCACGCAAGCTGCGCGCGTTCGACGAGCCGCCTTTCCGGTAGAGCCATATCTGGCAGGTAGAGCCATATCCGGCGCCATCGACAGCCCGGTTGAACGCCCGCATGATCGCCTCGGCGCCATTCCGGGGCGCGGGGAGGCGACATGACCGACACGCGCGCGCAACCCGCCGCGAAAAACCCGGGCCGCCTCAAGCCCGGCAGGGTGGGCGGGACATGGGCGCCGGCGGGCTTTTCGTGGTCGCTCTTCGAGTTCGCCCGCAATCCCTATTACATGCTGGTCGTCATTTACGTGTTCGCGCCGTACTTCTCGAAGGAGGTGGCCGGCGGAGGCGTCGAGGGATCGGCGACGGTCGCCGACGTCATCACCTGGTCGGGCGTCATCTGCGCCTGCACGGCGCCATTCCTCGGCGTGCTGATGGACCGGGGCGGACGGCGCAAGCCCCTGCTGGGGTTTTTCCTTGCGGTCATTTCGATCTGCGCCATCGCGCTCTGGTGGTCGACGCCGACCGGAGGGCTGGGCGTCGGCTGGACGGTGGCGCTGCTGGTCCTCGCCTTCTGCTCGTACACCTACTCGGAAGTCATGCACAACGCGATGCTGCCGGCGGCCGGACGGCCCGAAGCGCTGCCGCACATTTCAGGCGCCGGTCTGGCTCTTGGAAATCTCGGAGCGGTTATCGGTCTCCTGGTGGTCGCCGCCGCGACGCTGCAGCCGCAATTGTTCGGGTTCGACGTCGCGGCCCACGATCCCGAGCGGTTCACGGGACCCTATGCCGGCGTGTGGATGGCGGTCTTCGTCATTCCCTTTTTCCTGTTCATGCCGGACGGCGCCGTGGCCGGCGGCACGTGGCGCGCGGCGGCCGGCGATCTGCTGGGACTGAGGCAGAACAAGGGGTTCAATCCGGCCGAGCGGGTGAGGCGGCTGCGGACCTATGTCCGCGACCTGTTCAGCAAGTCGCCCGACACGATGCGATTCCTGATCGGCAGGATGATCTACGCCGACGGGCTGGCGGCCGTGCTGACGCTCGGCGGGGTCTACACCGCGACCTTCCTTGGCTGGTCGGGTCTGGAGACGGCGCTCTACGGGGTCTATGGCTCGGTCTTTGCGGCCTTTGGAGGGCTGATGGGCGGCGCGCTCGACCAGAGATTCGGCGCCAAGCGGGCGATCCTGATCGAGTTGTCCATCACCATGGCGGTGATCGTCATCCAGCTTTCGATCACGCCGGACGCGCTGTTCTTCGGGCTCATCCCGGCAGGCCACACCGTGCTGCCGGGGCCGGTCTTCAATTCGCTGGCGGATGTGACCTATCTGGGATTCATCGCGCTGATCGCGATGTCTCTGACGGCGTGCATCTCGTCGAGCCGCTACATGCTGGTTGCGGTCGCGCCGAAGGGAAGAGTGGGGGAGTTTTTCGGTTTCTACGCGATGGCGGCGACGCTGACCGTGTGGATGGGTCCCGCGCTCTATGCCTTCTTCGCCCGGGCGTTCGACGACCAGCGCATCGGCATGGCCTCGTTGCTGATCCTGTTCGTTGTCGGGCTGGGCGTCCTGATGACGGTCAAGCATGACGGCCGGGCGCGGGCGGAAGCGCCGGCAGGGTAGAAAAGTTCAGCCGGCGTCCCACACGACCTTGTCGCCCTGGCGGGGGCGAAGATAGAAAATCTCGTTGAGCTCGGTCGCGCTCTGCAGAAAGAAGCCGAGCGCCGAATCGTACTGATATGTCACTTCCGCCATGATGACGCTGCCGTCCTCCGGCAGCACGCCGGCGTCGAGAACCACAACGTCGCCGACGGCGCGGGCGGCGATGTTCCGGCCCTCGCTCCACTCGACCTCGGCGACGCCGCTGTCGTCGATCACGCTGCTGATGCGCAGCTCCACACCGCTGGCGTCAAACGGTGCGAAGAGCACGCTGGCCGCCTCGAACACGTCGTCGATCTCGGCCTGTGTGATGCTGTCGGTCCGGGCCACAAGATCGGCCAGCGAACTCGCCGTCTGCGTCACCTTGCGGTCGGCGCCGATCAGCAGGGTGACCTCGATGGCTCCGAAGTAAAGCAGCGCCATGAAGGGAAGGATGAGAGCGAACTCTACGGCGGCGAGACCGCGCTGGTCGCCCGTCAGTCGCGCGAGATGGCGGGCTGTCCGGCGGATCATCAGAATGGCTCGTTGCGGAAGGTTGCGGTCGACACCAGCAGCCTGCGTCCGCCGCTGAGGTTGGAGAGGGGCGCCGAGATGACCGGCGTGAGCAGCGCCCACTCGTAGAAAACCCGCACGATGACGATCTCGTCGGCGGCGCCTGGCTCGAAGGTGAACGCGCCGGTGGTCACCTCGCCGTCGGCGTCGATCGGATCGGGGAGGTCGGCCGCGGTGAAGCTGTCGAAGCGGCGGATATCGACGGTCAGCTTGTCGTCGCAGTCGAGCAGGTTGGAGAGCTCGCCGCAGACGGACGCCTTGAAATCAGCGAGATCGCCGGCGGCCGCTTGCAGCTCTCCGGTGCGGACGCGGCGCGCTGCCTCCATCACCCCGTAATCGAGCGTGGTCGACAGGAGAAAGACCATGACGATCTCGATCATGCCGAAGGTGAGCGCGAAGAAGGGAAGGGCGATCATCGCGAACTCGACGGCCGCGACGCCGCTTTCGCCGCCCGGGCCCGACGCCGCACGCCCGCCCAACGCCGCCCGGGGAGGACGGATCACCATGTCTACTGCGCCGCCGAGCCGACGGCCGCAGCCGACTTGGCGGTGATCGTCGTCATCGTTTCGGAGAAATGTCCAGGAACGTCGCCGACGGCCGGCGTCGCCCGGCACTTGTCGACGCAGGAATAGGAGTAGGTGCCGCCGGCGCGGACGACGGTGAGCTCGCTGGCGGTGTTGCTCGCGACCGCAAGCTCGCTGGCAAAGATGGTGTTGCCGCCGCCGTCCAGAACGAGAAGGTTGGTGGCGCCGAACGCCTTGCCGGTGATGAGCAGCGTGCTGGAATCATGCACGGTGACGTCCGCGATCGCGGCGTTGCCGACGACGACGCTGTTGGCGGGCCGGGTCAGCTTCATGGAGACGGTCTGGTCAATGCCGAGACGAAAAGGCTCGGCGAGCGCAGCCGGCGTGAGAGCGGCGCAAAAAGCGATGGCCGCGCCAAGGGTCTTGAAGGACATGGACGTCTCCCACGGTCGTCGTTGAGACAAGGATAGGGAGCAAGACTGAACGAATAGCTAAGGGGGCGGGGCAGGGGG